>CAJCIF010000350.1 GCA_903970355.1 Actinomycetota bacterium | reverse complement strand
CTGTCCGGTGGACGCTATCAATTTTTGAGCAAGCCTGATTATTGCGCTTCCTATGTAGTACCATATCTGCGGGCTGGTGCACGACTTGTTGGTGGATGTTGTGGTACCACTCCTGCTCACACTGCCGCTATGCGGTTAGCGCTCGATAATTACATGAAAACGGCGCGCAAAGCGCAAGCCACCACAGTAGACAAAGTGGCAGGAATGCAAGGCGGCAAAGCTATTTCGATTATTACCAAACCTGATGCGGGCAAAATTCTCGATGCTGCCGCTGAAAAGGAATTTGGAGAATCGCAAACGGCCGTTAAAGACGCATTGCCTAGCCCGCCCATTTTGGCAGCTCGGCTCAAGGCAGCGAAAGCGACAAAGTCAAACGATTTCTTCGTGAGTGTAGAACTGGATCCACCCAAAGGTGCTGTAACCAGAAAAATATTGCAAGCGGCCAAAACGCTCGCCGAAGCTGGTGCCGATGCCATCAATGTTGGTGACAGTCCAATGGCACGCGTTCGCATGTCGTCTTTGGCGACGTGCCAATTGATCGGATCGAAAGTTGGCATTGATACCATCATCCATTTCACAACTAGAGACAGAAATTTGATGGGTATTCAAGCTGATCTGCTTGGCTGCCAGGCTCTCGGCATCAAAAATATTTTGGCCTTGACTGGCGATCCACCTTCTCTGGGTAACTACGTGCACGCTACCGCTGTCTATGATGTTGATTCGATCGGCTTAATTCGTATCATCGCCAAGTTGAATGAAGGTGTTGATGTAGCAGGAAACTCAATAGGCACTGCCACCAATCTCGCTATTGGTTGCGCCCTCAATCACACGGTTGAAAATCGCAGCGAGGAGATTGCTAGATTTCGAAAGAAAATCGAAGCCGGTGCGCACTTTACGATGACGCAACCGATTTATCAAATTGAAGACCTGACCAGGTTTTTAGATGATTTAGGCGATTGCCCAATTCCGATCTTGGTTGGCATCATGCCGCTGCACAGTTTTAAGCACGCAGAGTATCTGCACAACGAAGTACCAGGAATCACAATTCCGCAGCACATAAGAGATGCTATGGAAAAGGCAGGCGATGATGGTGCCAAGGTAGGTATGGCGCTAGCGGAAGAGCTACTCGAAGAGGTAAGACCACTGTGCCAGGGCACTTATCTTGTTCCCTCATTCGGTCGTTACGATGATATGTGTGCACTTGTTAAACGGCTGAGGACTCGCGTATCTGAGAGTGCAGTCAGCCGCGGTTAAACGTGCGGATTTTCGATCGCTGAGATGGCTTGAACATCTGTGCCGGTGCGTACTTCGTGTACATGCTTTTCCAGTTCTTGACCTTGCGCTACGCGACTTGTTTTCTTGAGCAACTTCGCATATTGCTCCTGAATATCGATTACTTTCGGGTGTCTACTTCCCAGTGCTTTTTCACGAATAGTGAGGGCGCGACGGAAGAGGGGCTCAGCCATGGAATATTTTTCTTGAACGACATAGAGCTGCGCTAAATTTTTGAGTTCCGTTGATACACTCGGATGTTCCGGACCCAATGTACTTTCTCTGATTCTGAGCGCTTCTATTAATAACGGTTCCATTTGGCCATAGAGTTTTGCCCGGCAATAAAGATCGGCAAGCTTCGTTAAGCTGTCGGCGATAGCGGGGTGGTCTCTGCCAACTGTTTGCTTGAGGAGCGTCACCTCAAGCTCCATCTCTTTAATGGCATCGTGGCTAAAAACCTTAACTGGTTTGATGCCTTCGAGGCTTGTTTGAGATGATGTATCGTTTGCCGCAGGAAATCCTCCTAACGGATTGCCTGAGATACGCATGGCAGGCTGGGATTTTGCACGTTCATCTTTAATTTCTTGTAGGGCTCGTTCTGCTTCTTCTATTTCGGCGTGATAGCGCGGCGGAGAATTGCGCAAAATAGCAAGGGCCATTTGATTGAGTTCTTCCGCTCGTTCAAGACTGCCTTTTGCTAAATGCAAATTGGCGATCTTGCGAACAGTTGAAGCT
Organism: Actinomycetota bacterium; assembly: GCA_903970355.1. Classification (GTDB taxonomy): domain Bacteria; phylum Cyanobacteriota; class Vampirovibrionia; order Obscuribacterales; family Obscuribacteraceae; genus CAJCIF01. The sequence goes on along the minus strand of CAJCIF010000350.1, from coordinate 1,038 downwards.
ACTTCCGGGCTTGCTTTACCCAGGGCTTGTTCCTGGATCTCCCGAAAGCGTTCTAATTCCTCAATCGTTTCGCATTTCATAAGAAGAATAATTGCCTTCGAGCCGGTTCTGCCGACTCCCTGTTTCCAATCTGTACGCGCTGCACCTAATGGTAAAGAGGACAAGAACGAAGTTTGCTTGAAATGCTCACTTCAATTTATTCCTACAACCTAATGTTGCCCCGGAATAACGCGCCGGTATATGTGTTTTTCTTATATATTTGTATGGGAAATTGATACCCAAAGACCCGAAAGGTGCAGCCATTGGTGCAAAGTGGCATTTGAGTACCTGTATAACCCCTACAAAACTATCTTCAAATAGATACTCCAACGTCGAATTGGCTAGATAAGATTGAATCGGGATTTCACGCACAACTGCGATTTATCAGATGCACTTCGATTTTTTTGGAAGGATAATCCGGGGGTTGTTCGGCCGACGCGATTCGGCTCGAACTAGGGCGCGACGGGCTGATGCCGTGCGTCCTGTACCCCGGCAATTGCCGAAAGAGTTACTGGAACGTGGCGAATTTATGCACGTGCATAAGTCCTTTACCGGGCACAACATTCCTCGCTTAGTTCCTGAAATTGATCTAGATGAATTGAAAGAGGATTTGAATCCAGGACCGATCAAAAAAGACCCATATGTAATTGATCCATATGTAATTGATCTGTCTAATCCTCCTCCTCCTGTCACGAACAGCTATAAGCGAAATACGGAGAAAACTCTCGAGCTTACGAAGTATGAACCAGGTAGCGAGGGAAACATTTCGGAAACAGATACGCCAACCTTGCAGCTCGCTCCAATATTGAATGAAGACACTCTTTTGGTAGACAGTTGGAATACCAAACTGGATTTGGTTCTAACGTCGGATGGTTTGTTTAGCGAAACCACCGATGATACTAACCGGCAAATCGGTTTGGAAAATCGCGCTGTTGAAGATCTGTTCTCCGATACAACGTCTAACTTGCCAAGCACACCGAATCCCTTCGAAAAGTTTTC
>CAJCIF010000349.1 GCA_903970355.1 Actinomycetota bacterium | reverse complement strand
CTTTTCTTCCGCTTTCTGACTTTGCCGTTTTCGCAAAAGTTCGCTTTGTGCCCTTAAAATACGGGAAATGCTCAACCCTAATTTTGAAGCTTGTCCAAGCGCCGATCCAAGTGTCTTGAGTTCATCAACACCAGTACGTGTGTAGAGTTCTAGATAGGCTTTTTCTCTGTCTTTGCCTAGAAAAATTTCGTGGCTGAGAATGTTTAGTTCGTCATTAAGAGCATTGGCTACACCGATCGTGTCTGTGGAGATGCGTTGTAACGCGGCATCTAGTCCCAATCCGGCATCAACGCAAAGCACCATCAAATCAATTGCTTGCGGCAGGTTATCTCGTATTTGCTGGCGGCGGCGCTGCACTAAAAATAACAATATGAGGTCGGGCAAGAATAGAAGAAGCAGTGACGCAATCAGCACTATATGAAGTGGCAACACCAATGATGAAACCATAGCGGCAAGAAAGAGGCAAAGCTTTATGCTGAAAAAATCGCCGTAACTATAAGGACTGCGGAAGCCGCCACATATGAGGAGATTTTGTATTCGTCCCTGATATGAAGCTGGCATAAAGGACAATAGATGAACGGCTGGAACCGCTATCACTGTAGGAAAATGCCAATCTTCAAAGGAAATGCGGGCGGCAAAATAGAAAAAGCCAAGGAAGATGGCCAGGAAAATTTCGGGAAATTCGGTGATCGTATTTGTCATTTTAGATTTTTAGTGAGGACATCCGGAACATAATATAAATACCTAAAAACTCCAGAAAAACGGCACCCATCAGCATCTTTTGTCCGTTTGGATCGTTTGTAAGCAATGGTAGATAGCTGCGATCGACAGTATTTAGAAAAATAGCCATAACAACAGGAAGAAGGGCAACGATGTTTGCCGATAAGCGGCTTTGAGCGGTGATCACTTTTAATTGCCGGGCAAGTTTAAGGCGATCTCTTAAAGTCGTATTTGTTTTATCCAATAGTTCTGCCAAGCTTCCGCCCACTTCGGCTTGAATGCCAACGGCCTTTCGCATTAGATCAAGTTCGTAGGAGTGAAATCTTTTGGCTGAGTAGAGGAGAGCTTCCGATAAAGGCTGTCCTAAATTCATACGATGCAATACAGCTTCAAACTCTGGACCGGTTGGCGCAGGCAGTTCATTGGCGATCGCTTTTACGGATTGAGATACGCTATGTCCACTGCGCAAAACAGCGACCATGAGATCTATTGCATCAGGCAATTGATTGCAGAACTTTTCGCGACGTTTGTTTGCTTTGAATTTTACGACAATAATCGGTACCACTGCCAATACGACTGCGACAAGACCAGCTGCAATCATATTAGCGTTGTACAGAATGGCGACCGAAATAGCGCCCAAAACCAGAGAGAGCGATATCAGCAAGATTGAAAGGGAATGCTCTTCTAAATCCGCTTCAGCGAGAAGGCGATTGTAGCTTTCCACCAGACCGAGTTCAAATTCAAATACCGATCCGAACAGGGGCAGGCTGTTAAAAGACCAGGTCGGTTTCTTGAGTATGTTAGTGGGAAGTTCTTGTGAAAATTGTGGTATCACTCGAGCCAATCGCTCGGAAAGAGCGCCATGAGTACGGCGCCTGAATCTAAGACGCGTGAGTATAATGCCGCTTGCCACTAACACGATTACGAGAGCGAGGATAATATCAATCCGCATTAGTATTCTCCTCTTTCTTATTTTCTCGAGGGGAGAATAGATCTGAGCTGAACTCTATGCTTGCTTCTCTGAATTTGTTTTCGTGATGAGGTCTGATGCCGCATCCGCTGAAATCACCGATTACGTTTTTGGCACCATCTAAACCCTCGGCGCGGAACTGAAATAGTTCCTGCATGCTAATCATGCCTTCTTGCACGCCGGTAATTTCAGCAACGCTAACAACCCGTCTGCGTCCATCTTGCAAACGTTTGATTTGTACAACGAGATCGAAAGCAGATCCAATTTGCTCGCGGATACTGCGTTGGGATAAATCAATTCCGGCAAGTAAAACCAGTGTTTCTATTCTGCTCAAAGCATCGCGAGGAGAATTCGCGTGTACCGTGGTTAGTGAACCTTCGTGCCCGGTATTCATTGCCTGAAGCATATCCAACGCTTCCGCTCCACGCACTTCACCAACAATGATGCGGTCTGGTCTCATCCGCAAAGCATTTTTAACAAGATCGCGCTGAGTTATGCTTCCCTGTCCTTCAATGTTTGATGGCCGTGATTCCAGGCGCACCACATGGCGTTGTTGCAGTCGCAGTTCGGCCGTGTCTTCTATGGTGACGATCCGTTCCTTATCTGAGATGAAACTCGAAAGCAGGTTGAGAAGAGTTGTTTTGCCGGCAGATGTTCCACCGGAAATTAAGATATTGAGCTTGGCCTGCACGGCATAACCGAGAAATTCAGCCATTTGTTCGCTGAACGTTTCCCTATTTAAAAGGTCATGCATGGAGAACGGTGTCGGTCGAAATCTCCGGATAGAAAGACTAGGCCCATCAAGAGCAAGCGGTGGAATGATGGCGTTGACCCGCGAGCCGTCTGGTAGCCGAGCATCAACAATAGGCGAGGATTCATCGATGCGCCGACCCACTCTGGCGACGATTCGATTGATGACATGCAATAGATGGCTTTCGTCCCGAAACCGTAAATCAGTAGGTTCCAGCTTACCGTCACGGTCTACCCAAACTTCATCATATCCGTTCACCAGAATGTCATTAAGATTGGGATCGGAAAGAAGAGGTTCAAGCGGTCCCAATCCGAGTGTTTCGTTCAAGACATCACGGACGACGTTACGGCGTTCATCGCCAGTGAGCGGCAATTTTTCTTCCGATATCAATAAGTGCAGTGTTTGTTCAATTGCTGCTTCAAGTTGTTCTGCTTGATCGAGAAGAATGAGCGCTTGAATGTCGATACTATCAACCAGACGAGTATGGATTCTGCTTTTCAGTCTCTGGTAGGCGTTCGCTTTTTCTTGCTCAGCCAGTTTTACAGAATCAATGCGTTCTGTCAGCTTGCCGGAAAGTGAAAGCCGGCTAGTACTGCTGGATTTGGCCGCTGACTGACCTTTTGGCGGTGTTGAAACAGCTTTGCCGCCAGTTTCTGGATTGAAGAGTAAATCACGCAGATTGGACACGACTTTCCTCTCCTTGAATATCTCGATAGATAGATGCAGCTAAATTTTTGATGGCACGAGCATAAGGGCTAGACGGATAAGCGAGCACCGGAGGTGCACCGTTAGCAGTGCTTTCCCACATGATTTGCGCCGCATTGGGAATCTGGTGGGAGACAATCTCGCCAAATGCCCCTCCTAACTGAGTCTCTATCGCTTTGTTGTATTTAGATCCTGAACGGTTTACCACGCAGATAATTCGTTCTGTTGGGTAATCAAGCTCTCGGAAAGTAGCTAACCAGCGGTTACATGCTGCAAGACTGGAAACGGTCGCTTCTAGAACGAGAACGATCTTCGTGCTTGCATCCAAAAAGGTAACGAGATGCCTGTCCAGGTGTTTGGGCAAATCGACTACCCAGCAATTCGTATAGCTGCCCAGTAAAGTTATGCATTGAGCCAGCTGTGTAAGATCCGCCTTTAAAGCAGCTTCTCCATTTAAAGGTGGTGAAAGCAATTTGAGTTTGGCATCCAGATCGGTTGCTTCCCGCGCACAGGCACTGAAAAGATGCTCGTCTATATCCGGTGTTCGATAGAGGAGATCGAGGAGTGAGTGTTCGGGTTCTTTGCCGAGAACGTAGGCAACATCCGGAAGTTGGAAATTGCCGTCGATAATGGTGGCACCACCGAATAGTCCGGATAGTGCAGCAGAAAGATTAATTGCAACCGATGTGCAACCGGTTCCACCTTTGGCTCCCAGGACTGAAATTATCGGTGCATCAGTTTTGACAGAAAGGTGATCCGGGGCGGTTTGAACGCTTACCAGTTGAGCGCTATCGTCCTTGGGCTTTGAAAATAGTCTGCCTAATACCATCTATTTCAACTCCCTATTAGCATTCTTGGCGAGGGAGCCGGAGCCAGCACGACGCCGAAGGGTCTTGCCGGTATTGCATTATTTGATGCGTTATAGATGCGAGGTGCAAATGGTGCTGGAGGTGGGAGTGACAATGTGACAGTGCCAATTGTATTTGTTGTTTCGAGGAAAGGGTTGATGCAGGCATTTCGTACGGGCACGGAATCACCAAAACTGACCGTAAAAGTTGACTGGCTAATGGGAGTGCCGGGGGTAAAACCGCGAAGTTGCATCCAGGCAAAACCGACAACACTGTTGGGATTAGTGGTAGATGGATTGGCTGCAATTACAGGTACAATCAGATTTTTAAATGTGCTTGCGCTAGAGCCAATATTCGCATTTACCAGGGCAGTGCACTCTGGAGAGATAGTTGCCCAGGGAAAGTTAGCATCGTCAACGTTGTAAGCAGATACGGTGTCTGTGTATTTGACAGAAGCAGCAGGAGTGCCGGTGCCAACAAAGTAGTTAAGCAGCGGTATCAATTGGCTTGTGGCATTTGCATCGGTTGCTGTATTGAATGGGCTGGTTGCACCTGCGGTGCCGACTAAATTGACGAAGCAACCGTGGATGCCATTGGAACCGGTTGCCGTCTGCCCATCCAGATCGAGTGTGTAAGTTGCGGAAGGACTTGCTGATGTGTTATTGGCGGCGATTCCTGCAAATTGCAGATTGCTAATTGCAATCGGCAAACAAGAAAATTGGTAAAGTGAAGGCGGTATAGGATTTGGAGAAGTGGGAGGATTCGGGTCTCCGGCTCCGATCGTTGTTGCTGGCTGGCCTAGAAACTCTATGGTGCGGACCGGACTGAAAGTTTGCGTTCCGGTCGGTAACCCCATAGCATTCAAGTTTACATATGCCAATGGCATGAAGATTTGCGGAATAGCAGAAGTGCCTTGCCTTCTTACTGTCAGATCTAGAAAAAATTCCTGGCGGCCAGCCGGTAATCCGCTTTCCGATGGATTCAGAATAAAGTTTATATCTGTTCCTTGATAGACAACAGGCTGATTGATAGTGCTTAAGTTCGGTCCGCTATCGGCTAAATTCCAGTTGGCAGTATCGCCACCCAATAAGTAATTCTGGATGTTGGCTTGGGCTGTGGGCACGCTGTAAGAACGATCGGAATTGACAGCACTGCCAAGACTATAGATGGAAGCAACCTGAGTGGCAAAATCAAGCTGATTGACTGTCTCGAAATCACGCATGAATTCTGTAGAAATTCCAATTGTCACCATGCACAAAATGACGGACATGGCGATGAACGGCATTAGCGAACCACGCCTGGATCTCAGGCGTGGTGTCATATTCATTCTCTTTTGTTGCCTAACGCGGTGGGACATCCACGAGCTCCTTGTGATTGCCGCTTAGCATTTCGACAATCCATTTGCCAGGATAAGTATCTTCAACCGGAGGGAGGGCGGGCAATTCCATGTTCGCAAGCGAAGGTGGCGGAGGCAGAGACATTTTTGTGTTGTCCCCAATTGAGTTTGGAATTGGTGCGTCCACCGGCTTATTTGCAAAGGAGGGCAGTAAGTCATCCGGACCTACGCCAGCCAATATTTGTGGTGTGCGAGCGAGTCGATTGCGCAGTACGAGCCTGATCTTGCCTACTTCCAGGGCTTCATTAATAGCCTCACCCACTGAAGGTATTACGGCCAGAGTGATCATATCTGTAGGACCATCACGCCTGAAAAGCGCTTGCTCTTTTGGTGCGGCCATCAAAACTTTTACTGATTGGCAGATGGTTTTCGTATATCTCTTTCCGTCTTTTGCGGTAGTGATGGCCAGGATATCGACGCGATCATCCGGTTGAATGGTGTGATCGACAAGAGCATCATCTCTTAGTTGAATGGTGATCGCTCGCTCGTCGTTTTCGAGCACTCCTGCGATACCGCGTGTAGTCGGAAAAAGTTTGTCCGTTGTAATTGGTTCATTGGCCGGCATAAAACCACGAGCCATCCGGCCGTTAATGTCGTTCAAGGAGGTCATCATGTCTGAGGTGGCAAGTTTCCTTGGTATTTCCATGTATTTCACAGACATGAATTGCAGTTTTGTACCTGCCGAGACATCGTGATTTGGTGTGAGCACCTTCACCATGGCTGTTGTCGGCTGGGTATGGAACATGCGCCACATTCCTGAACCCGCAAGCACTACCATTGCAATCAACGCAAGCGATGCAAGCGGATTACTCTTTTTGGTAGAAGGCTTAACTTGTGGTTTTCCTTTGTCCCAAGCCAGAACTTGTGCTGGCGGGGGTGTTGCAACGGGAGTAGCCATCTATTCTCCTTTAGGGCGCTTGGAATACTTGTTGAAGTGCAAGAGCACGTTCAGTGAGAGTGAAATTTTTGAACTGCAAGCCGGCAGCGCCATTGAACGTTAAGGCAATGTTCAAGCTAGTGCCAAATTGAATGCCGAAAGGCTGGAAAGGATAGTTGATTTTTACTTCCACTGTTCCGGCGGGCGGATTTTCAATAGGATCTGCATCCCAGGGCAAAATTTCAACAGCGGCATTAGGCGGTAAATTGCCATTTTGCAATAAATTGGCACTGAATAGAGCCGCATAAATTACCGAATTTGTATTGACTACCGCACCGCCTGTGGTGAAGCCTCTAACATTGTCGCGAACGGTTGTATTCGTAAGGTTAGGAGTGCGTGAAGCCGTCAATGCACCTTGTTGAGCAGCGTAAAGAATGCTCTGGGCTTGTAAAAAGTACTGACCGAAAAACAGCACTGAGAAAAGGATGATGAGCAAGAACGGAAACGAGAGCGCAAATTCCACCATGGCTTGCCCGCTCTTTCTCTCTCTCTTTTGCGCTTTCGAAACTATCATCCAATACTGATTTCCGAATATGCGGAAGGATTCCGTTTATAGGAATCCTTCCGGCCTTTGAAAAGTAAGCGATTTATTGTGGAGACCACGGTGGATTGGTGGTGCCGGTGACGCCATAAGAGAATATGGAACCGGGATCTTGGCTTTGATCATCAGCATCATTGATGTTGAGGAGCACTTGTCGGATTACGTCAGCCGAAGCATGTCCTAAACCACCGAGTACCAACATGCAAACGGCGGTTACTGCGCCGATGCCGATGGCATATTCGATCATGCTTTGACCTTTTCTGTTTTTGCGCTTCATTTGTATCTCCTTAGTATTTCTGTCCGCTCTTCCGGAACAACCAGACTGCCAACTGCCAACAATTAACCATTGAGTTATTGAAAAACGTTCTCAATAAAATCGTGAATCGAAGAATAGTAGAACGTTAACTCCTTTGTCAATTAGCCGGACTTAAGCTTTGAGCCAAAAACCCGAAAAGCTTGGTCGACAAGGTTCTTTGTATCGCTTTTTTACGAAGCCAAGGACTGATTCGACAATGACATTTTTGCGAATATTCTCAATAACGTTCGAAATTGAACGCCACTTTTGACACGACCTAATCGGTATCTGGTAACTGGGTGAGCGTTCTCAACTCTCGTGTCGCTATAAAGGAAAGGAGGGCTAAGTAGGCGATCGACCCAAGAGCGTGCCAAAGGTAGTTAGTGCGCGAAAGAACAATACTCACGACCGGAAAAGCAATAATCAGATTCGTCCAGTTGGCTTTAGGTGAGTCATTGCGGTTGCCAATAAGATTGAGTCTGGGCAATGTCAAAATAGCTGCGGCGGCGAGCAGAATGACATCGTAACTTTGTGTATGAGGGCTTGCTAATAGCGCAATGCAGATTGTCAGGGCAAATGTCCATGCTTGCTGTTCAGGCGAATTTGCTCTCTGCCAGAGTCGCCATAAAACAACCAGTGCAAAAATCAAAATAAAGCCAACGAACAATGTGAGTATTTGACCGGAGAGGAAATAACTGAGAATTCCTTTTGCGCAAATCATGGACGACATATATGGATCGTCGCTTTCAATTCGGCTAAGAGAAGAAAAGTAGTTGAAGAAGATGCCAGGGCCCATGACGAGCCAGGTTCCAGCAAACATCAGGAAAAGAAAAAGCATGGCAATCCAGAGAATTCGGAAGCGCCTTCTTGCCAGGACAGGCACCAGTAGAAAAGGCGCATATTGAACTTTTAGCATCGTTAAGACAAGCGCGATACTACAGGCGATGTCGTTCTTCTTGAGAAACGAAAATGTAAACAAATACAGAAACGAGAGTATGAAAAAGCTGGTCTGACCCATCCCCACGGCTCGCCATGCTTCAACAGAAGCGAGCGTACCGAGAACAAAAAGAGCAGTTTGCTTTTTCTTTTGTTCTGTTGAAATGTAGGTTGCGCCAAAAAGCAGTGAAAACGAAAGTATCCACCATAAAACCAGAGCTTTTTCGGGAGGTAAAAGAGCAAGAGGAACCATGATTGGGTAAACAACGGGTGGATAATCGGTTGGATAGAGATATTGCCTTGGAAGCTCGCCTTCTCCCCGAACACTACCGATTATTTCTTGCAGTTCTTTGAGCTGCAGTCCCGGGTCGTAAGGATTCTGACCGGGTTGAGATAGCGCTATTTTTCCGCAAGCATAATATTTGAAGAAATCTTGAAACGCCGTTGGTTCTTTTTGCAAAAGCAAGTTAAAGGCACCGTTGCTCACACCTATCATGAAAACAAGGATGGCGAGTGCATTAACTAATAATGCGATAAAAATAAGACGCTGAATTTGTGCAATCATTTGTGCAATGCGAACTGGCTCGAAAATTTTTGTCGGATTTCTAATTTGTTGCGCTGTTGTTACCGCTCAGGCATGGGCCAGCATAATAGCCGGCGGTGAACTGTACACGGCAAAACTCAGAAATTCAATGTTGATGATTGATTTTGTGAAACTCTACGCTGGGTCCGCAATAGTAGCAAATGGCCACGGCAAAGACCTTTACGATCCGTATTGCCAGCTTGCCGCAATGAATCGAGTTGTTCAACCAAATTCCTACCCGACAATAAGATACATTCAATACCCGCCCTATGATTTCGTATTAGCTTCACCCTTAACGTTATTGCCGTTTCCAGCCGCTTACAGCCTCTGGTGCATCAGTACTTTGTTATTCGGTTTGGCTGGTGTTTTTTATTTGCGCTGGGCGGCAGGCGGATCGCTTTCCATTGTTGAAAATTTGTCGATCCTATTTATCTATTACAACTCGCTATTTTCAATGGATGCAATCATGATCGGGCAAACGGCCTGGTTTATGTTGGGAATAGTCTGTTTCTTTTTTGGTGCGTTCCTGACTCGTCGTAATTACCTGGCTGGTGTCATGCTGGCGGCGAGCACCGTCAAACCGCAATTTCTATTTTGTCTTTTGCCACTGCCGTTATTCGAAAAGCGCTGGCGCACCCTATTAGTTGCCTTCCTTCTAGAAATTCTTTTATGGGCAGGCAGTATCTGGGCAGTTGGTTGGGATAACGTTCTCCACTATCCAAGTATATTGAAAACAGCAGAAGCGCAAATGTATGGCAATGACAATGAATATATGACCTGCCTGCGCGGCTTTCTTACTGTCGTCATGGGCAGAGAATTGGGCTTTTATGTGAGTCTAGCCTGTGTTTCGATTGGCTTTGCGCTCATGATTTATTCCTGGTATTCAAATAAGAGAATCTACAAAGGCACTATTGGCAATACCGGTCTTAAAATAACAATTGCAACTTTCGTGCTTGTTTATGTCATTTTTAGCCCGCATACATTCGTATACGATTGCTTGCTGTTAGCCGTCCCCGCTATATTGCTTTTGGATGATTTCAGCATTGAGGGCGTCTTCCAGGCAAAGGGCATGGAAAGATGGTGGCGGCTGCTGTTGTTCATATTGCCTTTAATTTCGTGGCTGCCTCATTTATTGCACAAGAAACTAACGGACAGAATGATTTTGACCGCCAACTTATGGTTGCTGGGTTATCTACTGATCTTTTTGCGCAAGAAGGAAGCGGCATTGCCTGAAAGCTCGCCGGTCAACTCAGTTCCTGTGCAAAACTCCCAGACCTGATCGATTCGGCAATTTCAAAAATCCTTCTTCAAGATAAGCACCTTCGAATGGATCATCACTGAGAAGCAATGCGCCATCGAGATCCGAATAGTCTGCTAAAGGAGCAAGATGGCAGGCTGCGGTAATGGCGAGTGAAGACTCAACCATGCAGCCAAGCATAATTTTTTGACCGAGCGATTTAGCTGTATGAATGAGGCGCAGAGCTTCATAAATGCCGCCTGTCTTCATGAGTTTCACGACTACACCGTCTACTGCACCTTCAAATCGCACTGCATCTTCTGCTTGCAAAATGCTTTCATCTGCAAAAATCGGAATGGGCGAATAGTCTCTAACCAGACAAAAATCATCGACTGCTGCATTTTTGGGCAATGGTTGTTCAATCAGATCCACATCATAGTCGCTCAGCCAATCAATCATTTGCATTGTTTGTTTGACAGACCATGCGCCATTTGCATCAACTTGCAAACTGACTTTGCAGTCGATCTCTCTTATCTTTCTTACGATTTCCCGATCGTAACTAGTGCCGAGTTTCACCTTCAAAATTTTGTGTCCGGCGGCAAGAGCCTCTTTCGCTTTCCTTTCAATTGTGTCGAGGTTGTCTATGCCGATTGTCATGTCAACGAGTGGCAATGGCAAATCTGCCAAACCAAGATATTTGTAAAGCGGCATGTCTGCTATCTTTGCAAGCAGATCATAAAACGCCATATCGAGCGCTGCTTTTGCAGAAGGATGACCATTTATATAGCGATCGATTTTCATCATTACGGATCGCATTGCGGTTGGATCATCGCCCAACATCTTGTTATCTCTAACGGCGGTAAGCACCGCTTCTACAGTTTGAACGGTTTCACCATTTGTTCGGCTTGGTGCTGCCTCGCCGAAACCGATCAAACTGCCGTATTTGAGCTTGACGAGAAGGTTTTGCGCAACGGTGGTTGTGCCTCGCGAAATTCCAAACGGATTCGCTAGTTTCAGTGCCAGTGGTTCGAAAGTAAGTTCGATCACTTCAGTAGGATTAGCTTTTGTTGGGGGCAACTCGAGTTTCCTCATAATTGAGTATGGCATCGAAAATGTTTTCGCAGCCGAATCGAACGGGGTCATTGCAAGGTAAACCAGTCGAAACGCTTATATCAGCAAGAGCACTTTCGGCTTCGTCTTCGCTCAGCCCGCCTGTATTAACGGCTACAGCCAGCACCTTGGACGGTGCCACTAATTGTGCAGCTTGCTCGTATGCCTGAATGCTAGCAGCCAAACTCGGTAAAGGGTATGGCAACTTCCGCATTTTCTTGCGGATCACTTCATGGCATAGAACCATGCCTTTCGGGCAACAACCATGCAAAAGGGAGAGCGTCACCCCTGAAAATCCCGGGTGTGCAAGGGCACCCTGACCTTCAACAAAAAGATAATCATAGTCATCTCCTGCATCGATAACCATTTGTTCGACGGCTCCAGCCATAAAGTCACCAATGACACGATCGATGCAAATACCCTCGCCTGAAACCAAGATGCCTGTCTGACCGGTTGCGATCATTTTGGAACGGTAGCCTTTTTTCAAAGCTTCTTTGACGAGCTCGCAGCTGGTTGTCATTTTGCCGATGTTTGAATCCGTGCCCACTGTAAGAATGGTTCTGGGTGAAACGGACATAGCACGACCGGACCCGATTGGCAGACCATCTGGTGGAAGTCTGACATCATAAAGTCGCACCCCATGCTCTTTTGCTGACTTGGCAATTTCAGGATCATCAACCAATAAATCATGCAATCCGTTTACGATATCGAGTTTTCCAGCGATGGCTTGCTTGATATCACGCTTCCAAAAATCAGGCATGGCATTGTTTCCAACATATGTTCCGCCCAAAACAAATGTGGTTGCACCCAAACTTATGGCTTCTTTTACGGATGAAACGATCGGCGCGTTATATTTAATGCCGGACACAGCTTCAATAGATTTGCCGGCGCATGTGGAGTCTATGACGGCAACTATCGGATTGCGACCGTAACGCAAGAGCCCGTCTGCAGTTTTACAACTGCCCTTGCCGAGTCCGTCTTCAACGTACAAAGCTAAACGGGCTGTGGGTTCCAGGTACATCTTCGTTCTCCAGAAGCCCACCAATTTAACTTTCGTATGCGCTGGCTTCTGACAAGCAAACTATTGTTAAAAGACAAAGCTGGGGCAATTGCGTTGATAGTGCCATAAAATTATAGGGGCTACCTGCGAAATCGAAGGTTATCTAGCAGGTTTTCAGGGTTTATCAGAAATAGCTTTGAGTATTGGACTCAAATTGGGGATGGCGGGCGATTGGTCATGCCGGTGAGCATGTCAACAAAGATTGGGAGACCATTTGATGGCAAGGGACGAAGAGGAACGCGCACTACAACAAGGCGAGGCAGGGGCAAAAAGTTCTGGTGAGGAAGCCACCCCGAAGCCGGAGGAAAAAAGCTCTCGTTTTGACAATGCAAAGGCGTTCTTTCGCGCCCTCAACGCTGGCGCGGATGTTGCAGCGGATGACTACGGTATGAATTTAGGCGGTCAGGGCGGCGCAAACGAAGGACCGCGCGGACCTTGCATGAGCTGCAAGAGCTTGGAAAGCCAATTGGCAGCGGCAGAAGCAAAAGCGACTGAAGCAGAAGGGCTCTATAAGCGCATGGCTGCTGATTTTGATAACTATCGCAAGCG
>CAJCIF010000348.1 GCA_903970355.1 Actinomycetota bacterium | reverse complement strand
GGCAAGATGGGTGCTTTGATTGAACTCGTTGCAAATAAGCCAGTCGATTACGAAAAGCTTGCGCCATTTGTGCGTGAAATTGCCATGCACGTTGTTTCTGCTAAACCCCAGTACGTCACACGTGACGAGATATCTACTGATGTGATTGAGAACGAACGCCGCATTGAATCCGGCAAGTCTGATCTGGTCGATAAGAAACCTGAGATTCGCGAAAAGATTGTCACTGGACGCGTGGACAAAATCTTCGCTGAGCGCTGCTTGATCGAACAACCGTTCGTCAAAGAGCCAACCACAACAGTTGGAAAGATTGTGGCTCAGAAAGGCACAGAAGCCGGTGTTGAATTGCAACCGGCCAAATTTGTTCTCTTCATTCTTGGTGAAACACCAGCTCAAACCAACGGTGCTGGCTAATTGCACTAATTATGTTGCGAAAAATTAGTTAGCTTACAGCTCGTAAGTTTTAGGCTCTTTTTCTAACAGCAATTTTCACAAAGCCCGAAAAGCGCTACTGTAGGCAAACTTGCTTGTAGTGGCGCTTATATTTTCTTCGAGAAGCCGTAAAATGAAAGCGCTATGATCCCTTCGTGGTTAGAGCTTTGTTCCTGCACAGGAAAAGGCGCTCAATAGCGCAGACAAATGGAAACATAAAAAGATGGCACAACTTTCGTATCGCAGAATTCTACTGAAATTGAGCGGTGAAGCGCTCATGGGAACGAAAGACTTCGGACTTGATCCCGTCATTATTAATAGAATCGCCGAAGAAATCTCCTCTGCGCATATCAAGTTAGGTGTGCAAATTGCAGTAGTTGTGGGCGGAGGCAATATCTTCCGGGGCGTACAGGGCAGCTCCTGGGGGATGGACAAAGCGGCTGCTGATTACGTTGGTATGCTCGCCACAATCATGAACTGTCTTATTTTGCAGGAAGTGGTCAAATCCAAGGGCTCTGATACTCGTGTTCAAACGGCAATAGCCATGCCCGCAGTTGCAGAACCTTTTATTCGTTTGCGAGCGATTCGGCACTTAGAGAAGGGCCGGATCGTCATCTTTGGTGGTGGCACTGGTAATCCCCACGTTACGACGGATACAGCAGCTGCCTTGCGGGCTGCCGAAATCAAAGCAGATGTAATTTTGATGGCCAAAAATGCAATAGATGGCATATACAGCGAAGATCCTCGCATTAATCCAAGCGCGCAGAAGATAGGCGCCATAAGCTTCGATGATCTGATTCGACAAAATCTAAAAGTGATGGACCCAGCTGCCGTTTCTCTTTGCGAACAAAACAACATTCCGATTGTTGTTTTTGATTTTGCTAAGCCAGGCAGTATTGAAAAAATTGTTCTTGGTGACAAAGTTGGCACTCTGGTGGGAAAGTACCCAACCTAGGAAGGGAGAAGGTTATGAGCACTGAAGCTGAAACTACAGATGCTAAATCGGTATTGGCGAAAATCGAAGAGAAAATGAAGAAGACCATTCATTCATTGCAACAGGAGTTCCATACCGTTCGCACAGGCAGAGCCAATCCGGCTTTGTTGGAGCGGTTGGAGTTCGAATACTACGGAGCAATGACACTTGTCCAAAACGCTTCTACAATCTCAGCACCGGACGGACGCACCCTACTAATAAAGCCTTTCGATAAGCAGTCACTGAAGGATATTGAAGCGGCGATCACCAAATCACAATTAGGTCTGACACCTAATAACGACGGTTCCGTCATTCGGCTCAACATTCCTACTCCAACAGAAGAGCGGCGCAAGGAAATGGTGAAGCTTGTCAAAAAATATGCCGAGGAATCTCGGGTCGCTGTGCGCAATATACGGCGTGAAGGGGTTGATGACCTCAAGAAGTTGAAAGTTCCTGAGGATGAATATAAGAGACAGGAAGAGAATCTTCAAAAACTTACAGACAAATATATAAAAGAGGTGGACAAACATGTCCACGACAAGGAAACTGAGATCATGGAAGTCTAGAGAAGGCAGGTGCATTTATGTGCGGAATCGTTGGCTACCTGGGTACTGCAAAGGCCGTGCCGGTGTTGGTATCAGAGCTTAAGTGCCTCGAATACAGAGGTTACGACTCTGCCGGAGTGGCAGTTATTGAGGAAGGGCGTTTGCGCGTCTTAAAGGCGGCAGGCAAACTAGCCAATCTCGAGTCACTCCTCAGAACCGAAAACGCTTATGCAACCGTTGGCATTGGCCACACACGCTGGGCCACACACGGTGCGCCGACAGATAAAAATGCCCATCCCCACACAGATAGCGAAGGACAGATTGCCGTTGTTCACAACGGTATTATCGAAAACTATCGCGATCTAAAAGATGAATTGATTTCCAAAGGTTGCAAATTTGCATCCGACACCGATACGGAAGTGGTAGCACATCTGGTATCAACATATTACCACGAAGACAACGACATGCTAAAAGCGGTAATGACGGCGGTAAGGCGTTTAAAGGGAATCTATGCGCTCGCCATCATGAACGTTGAAGAACCTGACACGATTTATGCCGTCAATCATCACTACTCTTTAACGGTCGGGTTAGGTGATAACGAAAGCTTCCTCGCTTCCGACAGTCTTGCCTATCGCCAGTACACCAATCAAATGGTGCGCTTAGATCAAAGCGAAATTGCTGTTATTACAAAGAATGGTGTCAGACTCTATGGTTTCGATGGCGCGGAAGCTTCTCGCCCACCGACTGCTTCTGATGTAAATGCTTTCGTAGCAGACAAGGGCCAGTTCAAACATTTCCTGCACAAAGAAATCAGCGAACAACCGGTAGTCTTGAGACAAACATTGACCAAGTACATGCCGGATGTGAATAAGCCCGTTCTTTTGCGTAAAGCAGATACTGCTAGTAGCGGTAGCGCTCCTTCCGCCGGCATCTCACTCACCAATATGCAACTACGCGGCATTGAGCGCATACAAGTAGTAGCCTGCGGTACGGCTTATCACGCCAGCTTAATTGGCAAATACATTATCGAAGAGCTAACAAGCATTCCAGTTGAAGTTGAAATAGCTTCAGAATGCCGTGGTCGCAAGCTCCTTGTTAATGAAAGAACACTGACGATTGCCGTCAGTCAATCGGGAGAAACAGCAGATACTCTTGCTGCCCTCAAAGATGCAAAAAGTCGCGGGTCGTTTACCCTCGGCATCACTAATCGGGCCGATTCTCATCTTGCGCACCTGACCTCGAACTTGATCATCACTCAGTGCGGCATTGAAGTATCGGTAGCTGCAACCAAGACATACGTTGCTCAGCTTGTCAGTTTCTATCTCCTCGCCATGTTCCTTGCTGAAGAGAGAGATGCTGTCGATCCAGGCAGGCTTTTGGAATTAAAGAAGGGCCTCATGCTCATTCCAACCCTGCAAGAAAAAATCCTCGGGCAAGAAGAAGAAATCCGGCAAGCGGCAAACAAATACAAGTCAGTTCAAGACGTAGTATTCATGGGACGTGGCTTCAACTATCCAACCGCCCTGGAAGGCGCTCTCAAGCTGAAAGAACTGAGCTACATTCATGCCTCCGGTTATGCGGCGGGCGAACTCAAGCATGGACCAATTGCCGTTCTTGATGAAAAGGTACCGGTTATAACCATACTTGTGCCAGGTAAAGTCTACGAAAAGACTCTCTCCAATGCCCAGGAAGCAAAAGCACGCAATGCCCAGATGATTTGCGTCTCTGTTGAAGGCGACCAAAACGTTCACCATACTTTCGACACGATATTGACGATACCGCCGGTTGATGAGTTCTTGTCGCCCTTGCTTGCGGTTGTGCCGCTGCAGTTGTTCTCCTACTTCATTGCCGAAGCTCTTGGTAAAGACGTGGACCAACCCCGCAACCTCGCCAAATCGGTAACGGTCGAATAATCAGAACCTTGTCAGTGTCAGATAAATTGGCGAACTCAGAGGCGAATCCTCCTCTAGAACTCACCGCGCCACCATGACAGATTTTTAGCTAACTTTCTTTCCTTATATAGGGGAATCGAGAGCGCCGTGGGTTCCTTGTGCCAAAAAAGACAGATTTTTAGCTAGTTTTCTATCAGTAAGAAAATGGGCGGCGGAGGACCACATGCTAAAGTCCTTCTGACAAAACGTGCAGATTTTTAGCTAATTTTCTGTCTGTAAGAAAAAGGGCGAAGGGGAGGGGGAGGCGTGTTCAAAAGAAGACTTTTATTAACACCAGTTAATGTTAGGCGAACATGGCTCGATTGTTGGGCATATGTATCTGGGTGTGATTTCACGCAGCGAGGCGTATTGAACAATGCTTGAAAGAAAAAAGCAGTCCGGTGAATCGCAATTCAGTGTCGAGTTCCAACAAGACGAGAATGGCGAAATAATCTGTCCACGCTGCAATCATAAGCAGGCTAGACGCGAGCGCAACGTTTGCGAAGAATGCGAGAAATTCATTCCGGACGGTGAAGTTCGGATGGGTTGGAAATCCGAAACCAAAAAGCTTTATAGCGGCATGGAAAAAATCTTTCCACAGGAAGAAGAGTCTAAACCAGCCGTAAGAATCAGCGCCAGTCGTAAATCGTTTCACTGGCAATACATAACCCGAAATTCTATTGTTGTTGTCCTTGCGATTTTGGCTCTCTCTTATGGCTTATTGATCGCATATAAAATGGCTATGGGAAAAACTGAGTGGAAGAAAGTCGAACGCTCAATCATTGAAACAATGCCGAAAGAGCTTACTCCGCTCATTAAACAAATATGTGAGTGAGATGTGTGCTTGAGTGGTCATTAGCTTTAGCGTTAATAGCAACCACTCTCGCTTTCTT
>CAJCIF010000347.1 GCA_903970355.1 Actinomycetota bacterium | reverse complement strand
AAGGCCTCAATTATTGCGATACCAAACACGAGGCCGAGCTGGAAGTAATTGCGGCCTTCAAAGAAGGGCTCAATGTCATCATTCTGTGCCCTGGTATCATATTTGGTGAGGGCGACACGCATCCTCACCATCATGCTATTTTTGCCGCCATGTCCAAAGGTTCAATGATTGGCGTGCCGGCAGGCGGCGTCACATTCTCAGATATAAATGATGTCGTAGCCGCCCACATTGCCTGTCTCGATAAAGGGACATTCGGAGAGCGTTATGCCATTGTCAGTGCCAACCTCTCTTTCAAAGAAGCAGCTTCAACCTTTGCTCGCATTTCTGGTGCCCATTCTCCCCTTTTCAAAATTCCCGGACCAATTCTGGTATTTGCCGGCATGCTCTCCGAGGACTTTTTGCCAAACCTCGGTATAAATCCACCGCTTACCAGACAAAATGCCTGGCTTAGCCAACACGAAATCTTCTTTAGCTCCGAAAAGGCGACAGAGGATCTTGGCGTTAAGTTCACTTCATTCGACGAGACAATCAGGCGAACGGCCCCCTATTACCTGGGCAGACCCATTGCTATAGCGACGTCCTGAAACGACCAGGTCCAAAATCGGTAAAAGTTGCTACATGACGGATTACAAAGAGTTTCAAAGAGAAGGGTTGTCTCTCTCGATGGGATGCATTATTCTGCAAAGACGCGCGGCCGTCGGGACTAGTTCGATAGGGTTTAAACAGTATTGGTAAGCAGCACATTTACCCAAGCAAATGCCCCTGAAGTAAGCAAGGTTCAGGAAACACAGGGTCCATACCCCTGGATTATCAATCCTGGTTTCGACTTCTTCTTCATTGCCGGAGGAGCGGTTTGGGTCTTATTTGCCATTAACTACCTCTACCTGGGATTGCGCATCCCAATCGATCCAACAAGCGGTCCAGTGGTAGGACGCTGGTTGATCGTCCTCACGCTTATTGGCCAACACCTTACAGCGGATTCACATAACGCTGCCACTTATCTCAGGATTTATGGCAGTGAAAAGGACAAGAAGCAATTTCGCTTTTACGGAAAATGGCTCGCCCTTAGTTGTATTCCGCTCTTTTTCTTTGGCATAAACGTACCGGGATTGGCAGGGGCTCTCGTTTATACGTATCTCGTCACCGTTATTTGGCATTATGCTGCGCAAAGTTTTGGCATTTCCCTCATCTATTGCTACAAGGCCGGCTATTACTTTTCGAATACCGAAAAGGAGATTTTCCGCTGGTTCACAATGGCTCTAGCTGGAGTCGTCATCACTCGTCTACTTACCTTTCAAGAATTCAGTCCCAGAAACTTTTATGGTGTCGAGTGCCCTTATTGGGGACCACTGCCGCTCTGGTTTATGGGTGGGATGTGCGCTCTTTTCCTAACGCTTACAGCCGCTTTTGTGGCGGTCATTATCAAAAAGGCGATTGTTGAACGCAAGATCATCCCGTTTGCTTCCATTCTCTGCATGGCAACCGTTGCTTTATTGGGATTGTCCTGGGGCACGGTGAGCGCAATTTTGTGGCTCTATGTTCCCTGCGTTTATCACGGCACACAGTATCTCGCCGTTACCACCTCTTATTATTTGAAAGAGCGTGGTTTGCCGGAAGGTGTTTCTACCTGGGATATCGGCGCTCAATTTTTGAAAGGGCCGGCACTCGGTTTCATTGGCATGACCGTATTGATTGGCTGTTTTCTCTATATTGGCATTCCACACATTTTCAGCTCTTTGGGTTATAACCAATCCGTGGTGGCAGGGGTAGTGCTGGCTACAGTCAACTACCATCACTTCATCACCGATGCCGCTATCTGGCGTTTGAAAGATCCCGCTTGTCGAAAACTTCTTCTTGCCTGAATTATTGATGGCTAAATAATGGTAAGCAGCACAACCACTTTGCCTTTTTCAGCCGCTAGGCTAAACGCGCCATCGGAAGAAAGAGCGAAGCCATACCCCTGGATTATCAATCCGGTTTTTGATGTTCTTTGTGTTTTTGGTGGATTAGTCTGGATCATCTTGATCGCTCAGTATTTGATATTCGGCTGGAATGTGCCGGAATTATCGAATCAACATCCTGAGGCGGTAAAGACGCTTCTTGTCTTCAACCTGATCGGTCAATATATGTTTGCCGACGCCCATACGGCAGCCACTTATATGCGTGTTTACGACACGAAAGAGAGCCGCAAACAGTTTTGGTTTTATGGCAACGTATTACCGTTTGGCAGCCTCATTCTCTTCGGCACTGCCCTTATCTATCCGGTTGTTGCCGGTGCCGTTGTCTACATTCACCTCATGTGGGTGTACCAGCACTACACCGCTCAGAGTTTTGGAATATCGCTCATTTACTGCTACAAACGCGGATTCATAATGTCTCAACTTGAGAAAGAAGTTTTTCGCTGGCTCAATTTTTCTCTAGCCGCCTATGTGATCTCGCGAGTTCTTTGTACAAGAGAATTCAGCCCCACCAATTACTATGGCGTCGAGCTGCCTTTCTGGGGGTTGCCTCCTGTGTTGATGAGCGTTACTGGTGCATCTCTTGTTGCGCTCGCTTTTCTTTTTGCCATGCTCTTGATTCGCAAAGCGATCGTTGAGCGTGCTTTTATTCCGCTGCCCGCTGTTGCTATGACGGCTTGTGTCGGTGCAATTGGTCTTTCAACTGGCTATGCCAACGCCATATTTTGGACTTACGGACCGCAGTACTTTCATGGCAGCCAATACCTTGCTGTTTCGCTTAGTTACCACCTGAAAGATAAGAATCTGCCGCAAGGCATGAAGGGCTCTCAGATCATGCAGATGCTTCTATCGAAAGATGCATTCCGCTGGGTTTCCATAACGGTGCTTGCCGGGATTTTCATTTATGTGGGAGTACCTTCAACCTTCCAACAATTAGGTTTTCAATTTGCCGTTGTGGCAACCGTCCTGCAAGCTTGCATCAATTTCCACCACTTTTTGACTGACGCTGCCATCTGGCGATTGCGTGATCCAAATTGCAAGAAAGTGCTTGTAGCTTGACTTTTCTTAATTTACGGGCTGGCGCTTTCGTGGTCTATCAACTTGACGACCACTCTGAGACAGCGATACAGTTTGCTTCCCCGGGCATCTCTTCGGTTGGAGCACCTCTCCAACCTGGTCTACTTGGGCGTTCTTTCGCCCCCTACAATGAGAGAATATCAGTTGTTCGCCTCGACCAATAAACTCGGAAAGCAAACTTCTATCAACGGTCCATCTACATCTTCGAATTTACCTGAGCTAGAAAAGCATGAGCGGCAATCAATTGTCATGCTCACTGTAGCTGTCGCTGTCCTTTGCGCAATTGCGCTGTGGCACGGTGCCCAGGTGCTGCGCGAAAAAATGACCTTCAAACCGGAATCACTTTATCAGGAAGTTTTTTCAACGCCCTTACGCTCTATCTCAGATTTGGACGGCCATTACACATCAGAAGCCCTCTATGACACTTGGATTCATTTCAAGTGCCCAACAGGTGCTATGCTCAGGGATTCCGACGGGTTTGAGGTGAAACGGTCGACGGAAGCAAGACTTTGGTTTCAGCGAAGGCGACCGACCGATAAGGGCTTGGAATCACCTAAATATTTGATTTTCGAATGGCGAAACGTTTCAGATAACTTTCATCTCAAAACTGAGTGGTTGCTGCATAATGCTGGCACTGCTGATTATTATTACCGAACTTGGGGCTATTAGAATGAAGAGATTGACTCGCACCAGCGCTACCGTACTCGTTAGCTTGCTGTGTTTAATGGGAACCATTTCGGTATCACAGGCAGTGGCGACCACCGACGAATGGGATTACGGTCGGGCCCTCTTCGGCAAGCAACAGTATGCGCAAGCCATACCTTATCTGAAAAAATGCACTGCCGACCATCCGAACAGCATGACGATGAACTATTACCTGGCTGTAGCTCTACACAAGGCGGGCAATATTGCCGAGGCTACTCCCATTTACGAAAAGATTGTCAATGAATACCCTGGCACTGATGCCTCAGCAAATGCACTGGTTGCCTTGCGAACCCTTGCCCCGGGATTTTATAGAGATCACACAAAGGGAACCGGCGGTCAAAATAATTCTTTAGTGGCAGGCGGCAACACTGTTGCAACCGATACGTGGGGTCACTCACGCCAATTGCCACCACGTGACAAGATTCCCTTTAAACTCGTCAATAACGCCAAACTTGTCGATGTGCTTGTCGGTGGACGGGCCATCAAAATGGCTCTTGATTTGAAAGCGCAGCAAACAACGATTGGTATAAACCAATTAAAAGAATTGGGTGTTGTAACCACTCAAAACAAAGACGGTTCCTATGCCGATGTCAATCTCAGTGTAGGATGCGGCAGTGTTTTATTGCCGTCTGTTCCAATCAGAGTAGTTAATCAAGACACGAAGTTTCCTATACTTGGCAATGATTTCTTCAATCAGTACACAGCCAAAGTTGATCCGATAGGACACCAGATTTACCTGACCTTGTTAAAGCAGCCCAAAATTACGCTTATTCCCGAATCGTCTAAGCAGCACAAAGAGGAATTTCAAATCAACTTCTTGAAAGAAGGCGATCGCATTGCTGTGCCTGTGGAAGTTGATAATGCAAGCTTCCTCATGTACTTCAATGAACCTACGCAAGTAACGATGTTTACACCGGCGCAGATCAATATAATCAATCCGGATTACCTGGATAGTTCTCAAAACACCACAAAAGAAGAAGTGCCACCAGATTCGAACAACATCAAAACAACCACTCGTACAAAAATCAAGAATATTAGGTTCGGGCCGATCATTCACAAGCAGAATGTTGATGCAGACATAGTTGACTGGCGTAGTCTTCGTTATCAATTCATCCATTGGGATACTTATGCCAGACCGCTTCTCGGTTCTGATGTCTACAAAGACTGGACCTGGGATGTCGATCAACTGCACCAGGTTATCCATTTTGCAAAAGGCAAGCGCGATCCATTCTCCTGGCAATCCAACGTAAAATGAACTCGCCCGGACAGGCGACCGGACTTCGTGATCTCAATATTGTTTTTGCCGCTTTTGCAGTGGTGGCATACCTCGAAGTCGTCATTTTCTATTGGTGTCATCCTCTTATAATCGGGCACGATCAAGCCCTCCATTTTGAGTGCACAAAGCTCATATTGCATGGTGCTCTCCCCTATGTGGGTTTTCTCGATTCGAACCCTCCGATAATCTTTTATTTGGATGCCTTGCCGGTGACTTTGGCGAGCTGGCTTTCCGTGCCGCCGCCTCTCGTATTCAGTCAGTGGATAGTCTTTCTATCACTATGCTCTTTTATCGGATCAGTATTCTTAGTAAGGAAGAGCATTGCCTTGCCCGAGTTCAGCTCGGCCAGGGCAGTATTGATTGCGCTCCTCTTATTGAGTGTATTTTTTCGATTTGATTTTGGGCAGCGCGAACACATTTTTGTACTTTTCTATTCGCCTTTTCTCTTGTTGCGTTGGTTAAGGTGGCACGGTCAGAAGGCGGGACGGCTCGAATCGACTTTGGCCGGTTTTTTTGCCGCAATCGGCGTAAGTCTTAAACCATTTTTTCTACTGCCGGTGTTGGCGATAGAACTATTCTGGCTTATAGACCGCCGACGCATGAGGCCTTTGTTGGCGCCTGAAATGGCGGGTTTTGTTTGTGGTTTGTTGGCTTACGTTATCCAATTTTTCTTTTTGCCGGTATCCTCGCAAAAGGCCTATTTTGATTTTATTTTGCCTGCTCTCAAAGAGGGCTATCGATTTTTTGATATCAGTACAATCG
>CAJCIF010000346.1 GCA_903970355.1 Actinomycetota bacterium | reverse complement strand
ACTTCTTTCGCAAGGGCAATTTGATTGCTTTAAGAGAACTGGCGCTGCGAGTCACAGCAGAGCGAGTTGATGCTGAGATGCTCAAGTATCGGAAAGACATAGCTGCAGAAGAAGTATGGCCTGTTGCCGATCGTATTGTCGTTTGTGTTGGTCCCGGTCCGCTTTCAGGAAGAGTTGTGCGGGCTACAAAGCGCATGGCAATGAGGCTTCGCGCTGAATGGGTTGCTGTCTATGTTGAAACGCCTAACTCGGCACGTTTCCCTGAACGCGACCGTAATCGAGTGATAAGAACGCTTCAGTTGGCTGAACGACTTGGTGCCGAAACGATCCGAATAACGGGTAATAGTGTCAGCGAGGAGCTCGTCAATTATGCTCGCAAGGAAAATGCATCGAAGATAGTAATTGGTAAGCCGGCACGACCACGTTGGCGGGAGATTCTTTTTGGATCAGTAGTAGATGATCTGATTCGGCGCAGTGGCAACATAGACGTATATGTAATTACAGGTGACAAGCAAGAGGGGCAGGAACGCGGAGAACAGGAAGTAGATAGAACTAAACCAAACATTCGCCACTATTGGTATGCCACGGCGATTGTTGCTGCTGCTACTGGGCTTGATGGCTCCATGTTTCACCATCTCGCCACAGTAAATTTAGCGATGGTTTATCAACTTGCAATCGTCCTCATAGCAGTACGCTTTGGCAAAGGTCCTTCAATCTTGGCTTCATTGTTGAGCGTAGCCGCTTTCGATTTTTTCTTTGTGCCGCCTTTCTATTCCTTTGCTGTATCCGATACCGAATACTTATTGACGTTCTTTGTGATGCTTTCAATCGGTCTTCTTTTGAGCACCCTTACATCGACAATCAAGCTGCAAGCGGAGCTTTCCCGTAAACGCGAGCATCAGACGGCCGCTTTGTATGACCTGACAAGCAAACAAGCACAAGCTTTAACAGTGCAAAATGTTGTTGATATTTCCCAAAGAAAGATAGCGGAAACATTTGAAGGGAAAGTAGTAATTTTTCTAAGCGATTCAGATCGAAAATTATCTGTTGTTTCTCAGGAACCATTTGGATTTTCAGTTGATACCAAGGAAGAGGGTGTTGCCCAGTGGGTATTTTTAAACACTCAACCTGCCGGTGCCAATACTGCTACACTATCCGGTGCAAAAGCACTATACATGCCGCTCATCGGGTCTAAATCCGCAATTGGTGTTATTGCTCTCCTCATGAAAAATCCGATTCGTCTCAATAATCTTGACGAGATGCACCTTCTTGAAACGTTCGTAAACCATTTAGCTCTTGCGATCGAGAGAGCGCAATTAAGTGCACAAAAGGCATCTGTGTTCGAAGAAACCATGACTTCATGAGTGCTTTAGCCGAAGGACAAACAAAATGGTATGGCTGTATTTTGGTATCTGTGCTGCAATTATCTTGTACGCAGGGAGCGGAGCCAGTAAAGTTGCAGAACAGATTGCCGAGAAAAGCGGTTTAAGCAAGAATTGGATAGGCGTGGTGCTTCTTTCCATCATTGCCTCTTCGTCGCAACTGATCTCGGCCGTCACATCTGTAACTGTTCATGATTTGCCAGACATGGCTGTAGGAGCGCTGGTAGGCAGCTCTATGTTTAACATGCTTGTCATCGGCATGCTCGATCTCTTTTCCAAGAAAAAGCCTGTATCAAATGTGGTGCAAACTGGACACATTCTTTCCGCTGGCTTCGGAATTATTTTGCTGGGATTCGTCGCCATAGACATACTCTTTGGCAAACACCTGCCGGTCATAGGATTCGCTCACCACATGGACCCCATCACCCTGGCTTTCATACCAATTTATCTATTGGCTATGCGACTTGCCTTCAAATTCGAGAGCACGAGAGTTGCCAACAACCCTGAAGTAACTGAGGCACATGTCCAAAACGAAAAGAGTTCATCCTGGACGAAACTGATTTCATTTTTTGTTTTCAATGGATTGTTGATCGTTTCTGCATCCAGCTATCTGCCGGCTCTTGCCGAACAAATTCAAAAGGAAACGGGATGGGGAGAGAGCTTTATCGGGCTCTCCTTTATAGCAATAACGACTTGCTTGCCGGAGATTGGTGTATCAACATCGGCTGCTCGCCGTGGATCTTTTGACATAGCAGTAGGAAGTCTTTTGGGCAGCAATCTCTGTTATGCCGTCGTAATTGCTATTACGGACTTTTGCTATTTGAAAGAACCGCTCTTGCGGCACGTTTCTTCGCTCAATGCGTTAGCAGCCATGACAGCCATCATTTCTACTGCCATAGTGATTATTGGTCTCACGTATAGAGCAGAAAAGAAACTGCTGTTCATGGCTGGCGACGCTGTTGCACTTGTTTTAATTTATTTGTTTGCAAATATTCTGCTATTCACAAACAAGTAAGTGATGATCAGACCGCGACGGCAACGGATAGATAGTCTTCCAACTTGTCGAAAGTGCCAGTCCAACCTTGAGTTGCGCCATCTCTTCCTTTGGTGAATGTTTCAAGATCTTCTTTCGTCAAGGTACCTTGTGGTTCCCATGTTAAAGTGACGCGCGTCCGCTCAGGACCTTCTTCGGAAAAGAGCACAGTCGTAAGCATGGTTTCCGGCCACGTGTTCGAAAAGGGATGGCGAGAGACCTTTTCATTTTCATCGCAAAAATAGCCGCTGTAAACGATGCGATTTGGTTTTTCGATAGCTAGAAAATCGTGGTGTACGTACATCTTTGGTGGATCGTTTTCATTGGCGAAAAAGGAGAAGCTGCTGCCACCCACCTTGATATCGGATCTGATAAATTGCAATTTGGACCCAACTGGCCCCATCCACTGTGCAAAGTGATGTGGGTTTATCCACATCTCGAAGACCAGTTCAATCGGGGCATCGAAAGTGCGATTGATGACAAATTTCTCTTTGCCGGACTCTTTCTTTTCCAGATACTCGGCAAGGCGATCCCACGTGGAGTTGCCGCCCGCTTTCTTGATGAATTTCCGAGTCTCTTCCGCCTTTTCAGGAGTTTCCAGAGCCATCGTCATGTCCATTTTGGTCTTGCCTTTGGTTTCGGAAAAAAGCACCGTCACCTTAAACATCGGCGGTTGATCGTCATTGCCACCATGGTCG
>CAJCIF010000345.1 GCA_903970355.1 Actinomycetota bacterium | reverse complement strand
CAGAAAGCTTCAGCTCTTCAGAAGTAATGCAAATCCGAATGAAGTCTACGTAAACGCTATCGATTTGTCCGGCACAGGAGTACCAGCAGATTCTCAACCTGTAAGAATTACAGATCTACTTTCTAGACCCGGCACCGATGTTACCGGACTTGACCATATCACTGCGCCGCAAGCATCATGGGTTGAACCTGTGTCCCATTTGGGCGAGGTAGTAAGAGACAGTAGCGGTGCCACTCCCACTCGTGCTCCACTTGGCACGATCACTGGGCATTCCATGGACGGCAAAGCTCTTGTGGTTGAGTCACCCGGCCATGCTGGTCCGACCCTGACAGTTACACAAGCTGAACTTCAATCTCCTCGTTTCAAACAAGTTGTTGTTTACGAAAACGATCCGGCTACCGGTACTCGCAAGCCCGGGCGAATAATGTTTGCTGATCAAAGCGCAAATGGAATAGTCTACGAAATGCGCCCGAAAGATGGCGGATACGAAGCGCACCAAACCGATTATCAGTTGCTAGATGCTTCTCAAAAACCTTATGTACCTGAGCACAAAGTTGGCGCCGAAATGCAAGTCGGTAGTGCGGAAGCGCAATTGGTGGCTTGGGATCCCACTCATCAAAACGCCGCCCTTCAATTCGGAGATCGAATAACAACCAGAGGAACAGGAACAGACCAGAATCAATCTATGACGGGCGCTGGCTTTGTAGATACCAAAATGCTTGTTCCCGTCTATCTCACTAGTGATCCCAGTCCGACTACAGTTCGGGTGTATAGCAAAGTAGATTCAGCAGGCGTTGAAAGATATTATGCCGATCTAGAAGATCCAGCCGGTATTGCTAGCAAATCTAAGTCTAAGCCGGTCGAATTGCAAAATGTTGTCGTTAAGTCGGAAGCAGATCTCGAAAAATCTCATAGCGCTCAGCCACCACAACCTCATTTAGATCCAGCTTTAAGTGAAATCGGCCTGGCCGTAAATGGTTTACCGATTGTTGGCCACGATGCAGACGGACGTAATGTTGTTGTCTCAACCGGGAAAACGGATGCTCCTGCTCAAGTAGGCAGCCCAATCAGTAAGGCTGATTTAGATCGTGATTACGAACCGGTTTCAGTAAGAGCGAGTGGCAAGGTTACAGACGATCCGGTTCGCTATTACGTTAGAAAAGGCGTCGTTAGCTCAGCTACTCCAGCACCCGTTTTCGAAATGGTACCGAACGGCGATCATTTCACAGTGATGTCTCATCCTGAATTCGAAATGAGACAAACAACCGACGCAAGCGGAGCTGTTGAGGATGCGCACGCGCGACAGGCACAACGGACCCAAGATTATCTGAACAGAAGAGACTATGAAGGCAATCAAGCACGAGCCTTGTTGCGTGAAGCCGCGGTGCCAGGTGCCGCTTCCGATAAAGTAACTGCGTTCATTGACTACATGAAAGACAATGTAGCCAAAATCGATGAAGCAACGATGCGTCAGAAGTTTGCCGGCAATACAGAAGCATTGAATTTGATCGATCAAGCCTACACGCAGATCGTTCAAGAAGGAACTAGCAGCCGTAAAGCTGTAGTGGAAAATCCCTCAAGTTTGAACGCTCAAAACGAGTATATCGAATGGGCATTATCGGTTGGCAGAGACGTAGCGGCCAAAGTGCCTGGTCTCGACGGCGATGCATTCAAGGGACTCAGAGAACGTTTGGAAAAAGCGCAAGATGCAATGTCGAATCTGGCTGGTGCAACGACGCAAAATAACACCACGACTGCGTTGCCTGCGTTCAACAGGGCTGTGAATGATTTGCTCAGCAACACCAGCAATAGGTCTCCAGGACAAACCGAGGCCCAAGCTATGGCAGCCAATTATGACTTGAGAGACATACTGCTGAAAGCCGCAGATAAATCTATGGATGGAACACCTGCTGACCGAGATCACGCCAAGCAGTACATAGAGGAAGCATTCGATACATTTGGTAGCACCAAAGGCAAAGAACTTCTAGAACGCGCAGTACAAGTGGGCACTGATCCGCTTCGCGTAACCGATTTCATCATATTTGCCTCTAAGCAAAGTCCTAAAGTGTTAGCCGAGCTAGAAAGTACCGCTGTAGAAAAACCACCAAATACAGCCATCGGCGAAACCGATCCGATCAAACTGGATGCAAGTGTCAGAGATTTAGTTAACTGCGCCAGAAATCTCAACGAAGCGTACGATCAGCTCTTTGATATTGCGCGGGGAGTCGGCGACGTTGATGCGTTCAACAAAAATATCGCGACCAATGGTAGATATCTTGCTTCTAGTTTAAGAGAACTGATCAAAAACTCTCGAGAGCTCACACCGATACAAATAGAACAAGCAATCGGCACACAGCTTACACCGGCACAAATTGCAGCAGGCGCCAGGACCCAAACGGGAGCCCTCCAAAGAGCTTACATACAGGCATTCCCACAAGCGGCGGAACTCTTCGGAAATGCTGCTAAACCGGAAGCAACATATGAGGATTACCGCAAACTCCTTGAGTTCGTCCACCTCCATGGTCCTGATGCACTCGAAGTGAATGGCGACTTGAATAAGGGCATGTTATTGAATTGGATGCTCGTCAACCGCCCCGAATACAACTTGCCGCGCTCCACTGAAAAATATACAACTGATTCTGTGGAAGCCTTCCAGGTTGCTGCTACAAATGCCGCTCAAGCGCTAAGTAGTTCTACGACTCCAGGTGTTATTGATTTAAATGAGTCAAATTTCCAACAGATAGTCCAATCTACAGAACTTTGGCAAGCGCTTGTGCTTCAAGGACATAAGACGCCTCAAGAGTATCTGCGACTTAAATACGATCTCT
Source organism: Actinomycetota bacterium (assembly GCA_903970355.1). Lineage (GTDB taxonomy): Bacteria > Cyanobacteriota > Vampirovibrionia > Obscuribacterales > Obscuribacteraceae > CAJCIF01. Next base: position 1,934 of record CAJCIF010000345.1, on the reverse strand, counting down.
TTGATTGGGCGGCCAAACAGAATAATCCTGAAATTGCAAAAATTATCGCAAAAGCATTTGATGCACAGACGCTGCAACCACCTACCGGTACATTGAGCGGACCATATTACGGCATCATGGGCAAACCTGGTGATGCTGGAAACTATACGGGTCCAAATAGCATTACAGGCACATACCAGCTGTGGTCGAATACTGTTGTAGAAGACGCAAGTGGAAATGCAATTCCAGCAGGGGTGGCCAGAAGAGCAGCAATCGAACGATCTACTCGCACCACTCTATTGAATAATCCTGAGCTCGAGCAAGTGATGAGACAACGGCTGAGTACGACCGCTTCGAGTGAGGAGCATCAATTCTTGTCCAATGCTTTAGCAAATCTCGATGTGCCATCTCTTCTGCAGGAAATTCAGAATCTACCGGCTGGGACTAATCCAACCGTAGCGAAAGTCTTATTCGAAGCAATTCGGAGCAGAATGCAACCAGACGCGAGTACTCTACCCATTTTCCGAGAATATATCAGTGAAGCGGTCAAAAACGGCAAGAGAGCGATGGGTAACGATCACTGGAGTTTCATGGTTCAGACTGGGACTAATCCTCCACCTCCATCCAACCGCCTTGATCCCGAGCTTGGTCAACATTTCCTGTTAGGGACGCCAGCCGAATACACTCCCAGAAGCGGCGATTCTGTCGATCGCGAGCTTACCGACTTGCTGGTCGAACAGCAGAATGATCCACGGACAGCCGCAGATATTCTTATGCCAACTGGAACCAATGCCACACCATTAGGGGTTCGCTTCCAACAATTGGCTGGACGCCACGTTTTGCCTGGACAAGATCCTAACGGACCCTTGTTCTACGATCACGATCTAGAAGTTCTCGGAGTGGGAGATATTTTAAGAGGCGATATCCAGAATCCTAATACAGCAACTAAGCCCATGGACACTGTACGGAAGCCGGTAGACTTGGATTATAAGGACCGCGTCGCTGTCTTGCAGAAACTTTTTGATGATTACAATCCGCCAAGCGGCAATGCCCCGGCTAGTTCTGATGCCACTCTGAACAACCTGGTCAAATTAGGTAATGAAGATCCTGGTACCTTAAAGAGAATCACTGATCAGGCTGACGTGTATGGAGGAAAGGGTGCTGCTAAGCGTCAGGCCTTTTTACAAATGGTTGCCAAACTCGCTGACGCTGGGGCAACTGGTGAGGAAATCAATTTAGTTATCGATTGGACTATAAATGCAGAGGCATTTCGAACTCCTCCTCCTCCTCCAAAACAACAGGGACGACAAAACCAACCACAACAACCGCAGAAACCTTCTCCTGATAACGTAAGAAGAGCTCAATTATATGAAGGTCTTTCAGATCGCGTAATACGTCCGCTCATTGCACCTGACCTTAACATGGATCCAGCCGACGCAATCAAAGCTCGTGAGGAAGCACTAAATCAAGCGGATATAGCTGGCACTTCTCCTTGGGCTATAGCTAACGGCACTAGAAATGTAGTCAACACCGCTGGCAACCACGGACTAGCCACCGCAGCGTTCAATGCCGACTTGCAAAAGGCCCAGTCAATCGAAGCTGATCGGGACACATTGGTGAAGTAAGTTCAACTCCTGCTATTCTTTCGCTGTTGTCCATCTGCGAAAGCCCATGACCGACCTATTAAATCAACCGCTTGAATTGCCCTGCGGACGAGTGCTTGAGAACCGTATCGCCAAGTCAGGAATGTCTGAAGGGCTGGCTGATTCTTACAACAACCCCACACAAAAGCATGCCAACCTCTATCAGCGTTGGTCTAAAAGTGGTGCCAGCGTGGTAATTACTGGCAACGTTATGGTAGATCGTCGCTATCTGGAACATCCTGGCAATGTAGTTCTGGAAAGCGCGGCGGCTGTCAATCAGTTAACTAATTGGACAAAGGCTGGAACACGGGG
>CAJCIF010000344.1 GCA_903970355.1 Actinomycetota bacterium | reverse complement strand
TGCTCTTCCGATCTCGGCACCAACAAATCCGACGAGTCCAACTCATCCGACGTCGCCAACAAATCCGACTTGCACGACGCAACCAACATCGCCGACTCATCCAACTGAGCCGACTGCGCCAACGCATCCGACGTCACCAACAAATCCAACGTCGCCGACTCATCCAACTGACCCGAGTGCGCCAACGCATCCGACGTCACCAACAAATCCAACGTCGCCGACTCATCCAACTGACCCGAGTGCACCAACGCACCCGACCTCACCATCGAGTCCAACGCACCCGACGTCACCATCGAGTCCAACGAGTCCAACTCACCCAACGTCGCCGACATTCGGTGGACATCCGACTGCACCAACGCAGCCAACTTGCTCCACATCGCCGACACTTGGAGGACATCCGACGGCACCAACATCACCGACGCATCTGACTTCGCCGTCATTGGGAGGACACCCACCAACGCAAACGACATCCACTGCTGGGAATGTCCATCACGCATTCCTTCACTTTGGTTCGTTGCACCCGAACGCGGGACAAGCTGGGGCCAACAATTCTGAGTCGTACCCAGGCGGCCACTCCGCTGGAGGATTCCACCACCATCACAGCTTGCTCTAAAAAACAAGCCGATAGCTCAGTGTATGAATGGTCCGGTGCTGATTAAAAGTTCAGCGCCGGACCATTCTGTTGGATGCAAAGCACCATAGTTTAAACTTAACGATCATAAGTGAATCTTTGTGCAAAGCTATCGAAGTTTCAAATTTGGGCTATGAAGATGCAAGGAGAAATTAGTGATAATCTTTTCGAACATTTCGAACAAACTGGTTGTCGGTCTGGGTGTTGCTTGCCTCTTCGTAGCCGGATGCTGTGCGCGTTCCGAAGCAGATGGCGTTCTCACTGGGCAGGCAGCGTTCACGGATTACACGCAAGAGGCACCTGGCGTTCGGCGCAAGATCACCGTGCAAGACTTGCCCAAACCGTTCCAGACAGAATCCGCCAAAAATCAACCGAAGATCGTTAAGCGCCCGGACAATGCGTGGCCAAAGTGTCCGCCTGGATTCAAGGTGGATTTATACGCCACCAACCTCAACAATCCGCGTTGTATCAGAATCGCACCTAATGGTGATCTGTTCGTTGCTGAAAGTGCACCGGGTAGAATCAAAGTTCTGCGCGGTATTGCCAGCGATGGCACGGCAGCGGAAACACATGTTTTCGCAACTGGTTTACGGCAGCCTTTCGGCATTGCCTTTTACCCGTTGGGACCATCTCCGAAATGGGTCTATGTGGCTAACACAGATTCGCTTGAACGTTTTCCTTACAAGAATGGAGATGTTGAGGCTAGTGGTGCACAAGAGGAAATCGCCAATGATATTCCAGGCGGTGGGCGACTGGCCGGCGGTGGTCATTGGACGCGGGACATTGCATTTTCAAAGGATGGAACGCGATTGTTTGTTTCAGTCGGTTCGAGATCAAATGTTGATGACGTAGATACCCACCCGCAAGAATTCCATCGAGCTAATGTTCTGGAATATACACCGGGAGGCAAGTTCGTGAATATCTACGCGTCTGGAATCAGAAACGCAGTAGGCATTGCCGTCAATCCTATAACAGGACAATTGTGGGGATCGGTAAATGAACGTGATGCCTTAGGTGATAATCTCGTGCCTGACTACATAACTCATTTTGAGGAAAATGGATTTTACGGTTGGCCCTGGTACTACATGGGAAGCAATCAAGATCCTCGTCATAAGGGAAAACATCCGGAATTGATCGGAAAGGTCATCGTACCGGACGTACTTCTGCAACCTCACAATGCATCGCTGGAAATGGTCTTCTACGATGGCAAACAATTTCCTAAAGAGTATGTTGGTGATGCTTTTGCTTCCGAGCATGGTTCCTGGAATCGAGCCAAACGCACCGGTTACGAAGTTATTCGCGTGCCTTTGCAGAATGGCAAAGCGGACGGCACATACGAAGACTTCATAACTGGATTCACAACAGATGATGGAGACGTCTGGGGCAGACCAGTCGGCGTTGCCGTTGCCAAGGACGGCTCACTATTTATTTCAGATGATGCATCGGGCTCTATATGGCGCGTGAGCTACGTGGGCAAAAATTAGAAATTGTCCTTAGCACTCAAAATGATTGTTGAGTTGAACGCCAAACCAGAAACCCTACTACTACGTAAAACAAGCAAATAACTATTGGAAAGATTATTGGTATCAGAATTGATGCGCTGCCGAAAGTTACCACTGAAATGTGGCAGCCGAAACCGTTTCCTTAGTCAAATGTTCTTAACCGGTCAGCCGTTCGCTTTTGCCAAGAATTGACAACTTTGTATTAACAGCGAATACTTGCGGCTTCCAAAAGTGCGGTGAATATTAAAATGCATTATAAATCGCTTCTTGTCTGGGGTACGACTTTAATCGCCAGTCTCGGATTGGCAAATGCTCTGCCAGTAAATGCCCATGGAGCGGTTTTTCCGGTGAATCTTACAACGGCTCACTTCGCTAGTAAGTTTGCTTTGGCAGGACATACGAGTACATTTACAGGTCCATCCGGAGCAGGATCGTTGAGTACGCGTTTGAATACAAATTTGATCAAAAGCATAGCGACCGCAGGTTTTACTAATGGTCAAAATTTTGCCATTGCTCATGAATTGGGAGGAGCTATTTCCAGCGGCGTCTTAACTGGATACCTTTACATAGTGTTAGTGCAACTGTGTCTAGCGTTCCGACCGGTAACTCACTAACCTTCGTGAACGGAGGCTCCACCTTCAAGACCGGTGGTGGCACAGGCGGTACCTTATTTGGGTTGAAAGGTGTGAGCACATATAGTGGTGCTTCTGGCGCTCAAAGAGCTCAAAATTTATTGTTCAAATCCATTGCTGGGTCATCGACCTACGCAGGCGAGAAATCTATACAGTCACTTGGCCCTATTACAGGCGGCATATTTAAAGGTACACTCGGGGTCCAAACTGGAAGTACTTTACAGAACTATGAAGGCCTTGCTTATATATTTGGAAAAAGTCCCCTTTTAACACCTTCTTTCTCGCCAATACCTGCGTCGCAGATAGGCAATTACATCACGTTTGGAAACGTCACAAGACAGATCTCTGGTGGGCAGTTCTTAGGCACACTCTACACATCAATAAACTTTAAATACGGAACTTATGGTCTCTCGTTCGGAAATAGTCCATTCAATGCTCTGGGATCGTTTCCGGTCAGCAGCATTCACAATGCCATAATTTTCTATCCGCTCGTTGTTTCACATAAGTAGTTCCAATGTTTACTTTGAACGGTTGATGAAAGACCCAACTTCTGAGTCTTCTGTATCCCTAATAAGTTTTTGTCTTTGACTTTGCGAGAGGCGCACGTCGTTGCCAGCGCGCTTTGCTATTTCGATACGCTTTGTGCGATCGTTTAGACGATGCGGACCATACAATTCAAGACCCCATGAGTAGTTGCTGAATAGGTCGGTATCCACATCATGCTTTAATTTCATCAGCATTTGAAAAGCTTGATCCGCTTCTTCAGGGAAGCCAGCAACAGAAGCATGGCGAGAAATTTCGTACCAGGCCCGGGCATTAAGTGGATCGACCTTAGCGGATTGCTCTGCTGCTCCTAATGAACGAAGATCTAAGGCATGCAGTTTTTGTTGCTCGTCCAGTGTGATCTTCTCACTCGGATGAGCGCGACGGATATTATCTGCAAGGCAGCCGAGAGTCCAGGAGAGCCTTAGCCAGGTCCGCGAGGTATCCGGAGAATTGGAAACGCAATGATTCGCTGCAGCTAACTGTTCATCTGGTTTGAATCTTTTGAATTTATATTCTGCTTCTGCTGACTGCAATAAACAATTGTTGGGGAAGCGTTTTACGTTCGCCTCAAGTTGCTTTGAACATCGTGAGAGCAAATACAACGGAATGCGCTCTGTTTCCATCTGGCTGACTTGAGCTAGCATTAACACATTGTTCGGATAGGTCTTGACCAGACGGTCCACGATTAGCCGCACATCCTTAGGATCTTGTTTCTGTTCGCATTCGATACAGAGAAGACCGGCTAAGGGTGAGGCAGATGCTAAACGAATGAGATGCTTATTCTCAGCGGCATTGGCTTTGTCAAGGCGCCAGCGGATATTGCCGATGAAAGATAAGGTACTAGCGGAATCGTAGATATTGCTTGGCACGCCTCGTTGTTTTACGCCAATACTTTTACTCATCCATGCTGCCACACCAGGCAATTGTCGGGCTAACCCATCAAGACTTCCACGAATTGTGCGACTGGCAAGCACCTTTAGTTCCGGCACTTTGTAAATGCGATAAGTAAGTCTGCAATTTTTTGGCGTACCTTCAATTAAACCCGTCGCCACATGCGAAATTCCAAAACAACTTGGTAATTTCGATATCTCCTTTTCGGTCATGCGCAGATCCGGTCTTTCTAATTCGATCCTCAGGACATCGAGACCGTGGAGGCCCGTTGTTCTTCCGCATTGGGGCTGACCTCCTACAACAAAATCGAGCCACGCAGACGTTCCCGCACCAAAGTCAGCAACTCTGGTGCTATTCGTTTTGCTAATTGGCTCGCAGACTACCAGTCCTGGACCAGGGTTAGGAGAAGCAGCAATTCGGTCAATGGTGCCATTGAATTTAAAATCTGCCGGCAACCCTTCCGCTAGCGCTGCATTTTCACAACCAGGACTCAGTTGAATGAGCACTAAACCTGCCAGGTATAGCACTAAAAAGAAATGTCGCAATATCCACTCCGATTAAGGTAACCCCTCACTTTTGCCGAGCAATTACTTTGACTCTGCAAGCTTGTTGAAATCCGATTTTGCCACCAGTTCTGCCGATACCAGATCCTTTGTAGCCACCGAATGGATTGGCCGGATGCGAATAGTCCACGCCATTGTGAGAGATTGAACCAGCTTCGAGTTGGCTAGCAACACGCTTAAAGCGTTCGCCATTGTTTGTATAAACGTAGGCGGACAATCCATAAGCGGTATTATTTGCCATCTCTATAACTTGAGCTTCGTCTTCGAATGCCGCAATTAGCAATACGGGTCCGAACAGCTCTTCGGTATAAGCGCGCATATTTTGTTTTACATTGCCAATGATTGTTGGTTCAACATAAGCACCATTCTCGTGAGGCTTCATGTTGCCGCCAAGAATAAATTCGCAGCCTTTTGTGCGAGCATCTTCAACCTGACTCTCAAGCTGTTTGCGTTGCTTTTCAGAAACGAGCGGCCCAATCACGGTCTTTTCGTTGGATGGATCACCAACTGATTGCTTAGCAACGAATGTAGATAACTTCTTTGCTAATTCGTCATAACGAGATTTGTGAACGAAGAGTCGCTTGAGACCACAGCAGATTTGTCCTGCGTTGACGAATTTTGCCCAGAAAATTGGCTCAATCATTTTGTCTATATCAGCATCTTCGAAGACAATTCCGGCATCAGATCCACCCAATTCGAGTACGACTGGAATAAACTTCTCACCAGCAATTGCATACAGTTTTTTGCCAACTGCGGAACTGCCAGTGAAATGCAATAAATCGATGTCGCCACGTGCAATAAGTTCGCCAACATCACCGGCACCGTAGACTTCTACAAAAACATCTTTGGGTAGTTTGGCTTCTTGCCAGGCACGTTCCAATGCTTGTCCGTAAAGTGGTACTTCTTCGGAAACTTTGTAGACAACCGTGTTACCCGCGATAAGTGCTTGTACTGCACCCATTACGAAGTTGGAGAGCGGAAAGTTCCAGGGGGTGATGACACCAGCAACTCCGTACGGCTCATGGTGTACTTCGTGGAGTTCTTTTTCGTCTTCATAGGTAATCTCAGGAGCGAGGCTTTGCTCTGCATTTTTGAGATCCCATTTGAAGTGTTTGAGAGCCCACGCAACAGAACCACGACTACCTGAAATGGGCTTTCCCATTTCCTTTGTTTCAAGCTCCGCTAGTTCTTCTTTATGAGCGGAAAGATACTCATACAGCTTCTCCATCTCTTTGACACGCCCGGTGATCCCGAGTTTATTCCAGGCTGGCTGAGCGGCTCTTGCTCTTTCGATAGCGCTTGTGACGTCCTTAGGACTGGATGTTTCCACGTCGCCGATAAGCTCATAGGTAGCAGGATTGGTCGAGCCAATCTTGGAGGAAGTTACTGGCATTTTTCGCCTCCGTAAGGTACATATCTAATTCAGGACAGATCGTACCACGCGAAGGCTCCGGGCAGTATTGACTGGGCGAACAAACCAATGTCAAGTCAAGGATGTCTATTTCAATGGCAGTTTACAGTCTTGTTTATACGGTCTTCGAAGTAAGCAATGCTTGCTCTTACGTCATGCGTATTTGGAACGATTGAGCCATCAACTGTTCTTATGTAGCGTGGTGCACCATTTTGTGCGGTACCGTATGTGGTGTTAATATACTGTTGGTCCTCTGCTTTGGCAAATTTATAAAGCTCTGGGTTAGTCTTTAACAGTTGCTTCCGAGTATACCCACCGAGTCTATACTCCATCAGTGCTTCAGCATCCATCTCCTGAGGGTGTTCAAAGTAATCGGTGGCAGGTTTTTCGATTGCTAGACGATCCATCTGTTCGTTGCTGAGATGGATCGCATTCTTTGGTTCTTTTGTTGGCTGATTATGCACGTCAAGCAAATTTCCCTCTTTGTCCGTTTTGAGCCATTCTTTCGAGCTGTCATCAAATTTATATGTATTTCCATCATTGCCTTCTAACACCCAACCGGCGTTGTCCACACAGTTTGGCTTTATCGCAGCCCAGTGCATACGTGATCTAAATGAAGTTGCGGCGGGCCCTTTGCTAAACAAGTCCTGCAAATCTTGTGTGTAGTGGGCAAACTCATGGGTGGCAATCGCTTCCATAGAATCCGGTCTGCTTGAATATTCACCCCCTTTTTGCAATTCGGTTTCTGTAGCTGCCGATTCCTTGCAAGCGGCTTCAAAATAAACGCGTGTCTTCCCCACTGCGTAATAGGCAGTATAACGGCCGTCAGATTGGCCTAGAAACGTGATCTCCAAGCCTGTTTTAAGCGTCTTCGCATCTTTCGTGGCCAGCCGATGTAATGCACTCTCCAGACCAACAAGCTCAGTTACATTCGGTTCTACTGATATGGGAAATGGAGATCCTTTTACATTATCCTTTGAGGGAACCACGTTATGGGCATAATCTTGTGGTGGCTGGCCGGGAGCTGTAAACTTCACGGCGAATTGCTGGGAAAGTTCAGTTTTCTTTTGGGCTATCCAAGCTGTTACTAGTTTTTCTGCGGTGCTGAAATGGTTTCTTGGAACGTCGAATTCTCCAATCTTTACTTCTGCATGAAGGTTGGGAGAGTAAGAATAAATGACCTTATGAGTGGCACTCAAATGTACGACCTGCACTCGATATTTTTCGTCAAACTTGTTCCATTTATCTTGAATCTCTTCTACTTCTTTATCAGGGTAGCTGTCGGGCAGTTTAATCATTTCTCGAATAAAAGCATCAGAGGCAGCCTTGTTTACCCTAACCTTCTCGGCTTGAAGTTCGGCTGGTGAAAGCATCTCGCCAGCGGGCAGACCTACGGATTCTCTTTGTAAACGCGCATCTTGAGCGAGTAAAGCCTTGTAGATGGTCTGGGGTTTGGCATCAGCAGGTAGATGCAACTGCTTTCGGTCCCATGCCAAAATCTCTTCGGGCCTCGTCGGTTTGGGAAGCGGCATATGGCTCAGTATGAAGTCTAAAGGTTCTCGATTTGGCTCACGTTTAACAACATATTCGTCTGGCGTATCTGGCGGCAGGACGAGCCGTTTGCGCAGTTTTTTAGTGTCGTCACTGGTTAATGCGAAGAAGCCTTGATCGTCCGTTGCCCAGCTTGGCAATCCCAAGTTGCTAAGGAAACGAACCTTTTCAAACGTGTCGAAACCAGTTTTAGGTATGGATTTCGGTATATGGTAAGTTCGCCGCTCTTCATCTATATCTTTATGAAGGGCATCCTCATCCGCAGCCCAGCCATGATCGTAAATCGCTTTTAAACACGGATCTTTATCTAACTCAGCCTGAATTTTCTGCCTAGCGTTTCTATAATGATCGGGTTGCTGTTCATCACTCATATTGCTATCGCCCCACTGTGATCTACATGATCACAAAAAGTTTTGGCATTGTGTTGGCTGCCAAGGCCTGCTAGAACGTAATGCACGCTTCTTGAAGCCGAAAAGTTGCGATAACCGCTCAAATGGCTGAGAAGGCACCGTATCTAGTGCAGCCTTCACAAAACGTCTTTAGGAAGCGGGTGCTTTCTTCTTTGCAGATACAAATTTGACCAATCCATCAATGTCATCCATGAGCTGAACACCCGATTTATTTGGCTCAAACTGAAGCTTTTGATTGATCTGCTCTAAACGTTTAGGTAAATGCATGTGCAGCAAGGGCAAAGAGGATCCCTGCAATCCAGCCGTCTGAAAACGTGTGACCATAATCCTGTACTTCACACCAGCCCAGTTTCGTCATCAGGTTTGCATCAGCAGGCGGCGGAGCTGCTTCATGCACCGATGGATCATCGGCCGGTAATGCGGGAGGCGGTTCAGGATTTTGTTGTTGTTGGTTGTTATGCTGGTTCATTCCTCGAGCTGCAGCGGTCTGAACAGCAGACAATATGACCAATAGAGCGCCAAGTGCACACAGGAACTCTCGTGTTGTTGGTTTGTCAAAATTCATAGCACTATTGTGCATAGCCGATGGACAAAATGCAATCAATTATATAGCGGGCCCGAAGCGTCAAAATATTGATGCGCACCACCAATAGTATCAGTTATTTTACGCTGCTCTTAAATGCAAGTCGCTCTCACCTGGCTCTTGAAACGCTCGCCGAATATTTTGCTAATTCCAGGAACAGGCTCCCTCGAACACTTGCGCGAAAACATTCAGGCAGCTGCATTGAAACTGCCGGATGATGTGATGGCTGAACTGAATAAGATCAGCAAGTGAGAAAGGTCAATTTGAACGTGTGAACGCGACCCGGCAATGCAAATTCGTGCGTATTCTTCCCTGCTTGCCACCAAATTGCCAAAACTGCCTAACAAAATGGGAGCAGGCGAGGGAGGTACCACCATGAATATCGAGCAGTTAGCTAGCGACCTTTTTGAAGCGGGTAAGACAGCACTGAATAGTGGAAATGCAGAGGGAGCTATAAAATTCTTCTGCCAGTCTCTTAGTTATGCAAGCCGTCCTGAAACGCATCTTCTAAAAGAGAAAGCCGAAACATTACACGCCGAGAATGTAGCTCGGAAAGAAATGGAAAATCGCGATCCAGCTGTCATTGCAAAAAGAGAGAAGGCGTTGGCGGCTGGAAAAAAGGCTGTCCGCAAGTTCACAAAAGAGAATAAGCTCCCTTCAGCGGAGATGCGTTTGAAACCCACTAAAAACAAAACCGGGACGCACTCTTGTATTGGTGGCATTCCTATGGTTCCTGCGGATTTCGAGTGGCCAATTCGACAATCTGGTCAACGACTTCATTTCCTCTGCCAGATCAATCTTGGTGAGCTTGAGAAAATTGCTTTCTCGGTTGAGGGTTTACCCGCTGAAGGAATGTTATCGTTCTTCTATGATCTTGTAGATCAGCCTTGGGGCGATGGTGATGAGCAGGATGCATGGCGTGTTTATTTGTTTCCCGACCTCTTGCAGCTCGTCCCCGCTAAAGATCCTGAAAGCAGCAATTTAAATCCAGCATCTATTCGCTGGAAACGCAAGGAATCGTATCCGGATCCGATGTCGGATGAAGCAATTAACTCTCTGAGCGTGGAAGCACAAAAGGCGTATCAAGAATTTTGTTTTGGAGATTATGGAGAAGATCCCTGCCATCGATTAATGGGATATCCAAAGCGCGTGCAGTCCGACGTTCGTTATGAATGCGAATGGGCATCGAGAAAATTGACTGCCAAGCTACTTGAGGAAATAGGCGAGCAGCAATTACAGTCGGACTCTCGCGATTGGCGGCTTTTGTTGCAACTAGACAGTGATGAAACTCTGGTTATGTACTGGGGTGACTGTGGTTCCCTCTACTTCTGCATAAAAGAAGAGTCCCTGAGACGCTGCGACTTCTCCAAAGTCTGGCTTCGACTGCAAAGTCACTAAGGCGCGCTCACTGCGAAATGATTAGACTCCAGTCTAAATTTAGGGTCAAGGCAAAAGTTAATCTTAGGTCCCAACATTTCACTTGAAATGCTTAGGACTGCATGTATGATGAATTGAAGCTGAGTTCCCTACCCATTCTTCCCCCCCAGCTTCTACCACAGTGGTGGTTAGCTTCGTTGTCCGAACGCGAGAGCCGCGTTAACGGGCTGTACCCGTGCGCTCTGACGATGTTCCTGCACCTTAGTCTAAAAATATCAAAAAGCTTCCAAAACCTTACTGCACCTACACGAGGTTGAATTCAATGACCCAAAACCTAATAAACGCCCAAGATTTCTGTTATCAATCAAATTCTTCAGTTGTGGTCGAGGAACTTACTCCTCCTGCCGGTCCTATTAATTTTGCTCCAACTCCCTCGAGGCAAGTTGCCTACGTTTACCACGCCAACTTCGGCGATCAAAATAAACCGTTGCAGGCAGTCCACAAGCCAGTAGAATTCGATCGCGATCTCATGGGCGGATCGGAATATTGGTCGCGTCTTGTAAGACCTCAGTCATTGGAAATACGCTCTGATCTCGCTGATAACAAAGACATGCCACTAGATTGTTTGTACGTGCTTGCGACTGATTATGATCCGACTTTGCGTTATCAAATTGCGGAAAATCACCAAGCGCCGCTTGAGGTGCTGCACTTTCTCACAGAAGATGATAATCCATACGTTGCCTGCCGAGCACAAAAAACGATAAATCGTTTGCTAGGGTAACAGCGCTTTCCAGGAGAGAGCACAAGGTTCGTCGGGCTGCGACGGACCTTGTAATCTCTTATTTTGACGATTTCGAGCTTGTCTTATTCGAACTTGTCTTAGGCGTATAGCACGACGCACCATCCCGGTAGCCTTTTACACCAAGACCATCGAACAAAATATGGATGCTTCTGTGAACTCTATCAACCAGCGAAGTTGATCTATCGCTGGCGAGCCAGGCACCTTGAGCATGCAAAAAGCAACCAGAAATCAATGTCGAAACTTCTTCTGGAGAAAGATCAGAACGTATAAGACCAACCTTTTGTGCCTCGCATACTAGCTCATAGACAACCTTGCGAAAACGACCTTGAGGCTCGTCTTTTTTGTCCGGCTCATGCAACTTTTGCTCTGCGCGGAAGAACATATATTCGAATCTGTGAGCGTAGAACACACTGGCCAATTCTGGATACTTCTCGGTATAAACCGTGCGATCTATCAATAGTTTTTCAAGAACTAGAAAAGGGTTTTCACCCCTGGCGACTGCTTCGTATGCCTCGTCGATAGTGCTTGAAAGTGCAGATCGTCGAATGCCGACGACGAGGTCTTCCTTCGATTCAAAGTTGTAGTAAAACGTTCCCTTAGAAAGGTTTGCTCGCTCTGTGACGTCTTCGAGAGTCGTGCTTTCGTAGCCCTTTTCAGTAAATAATTCGGCAGCAGCAGTGAGGATCTGCTGTTTAGTGATGGACCTCTTCTCTTCGCGCCTGCCCATTATTTCTCTGGATTCCGAATCGACTATAGAATTATTGTACCACGGTATAACTTTGTAGTGTGGTATACAAACTTGTACAAGTTTCCAATCGGTGATAATTGATCGGTTCAGATCGCTTTACCGCCAATGTTGGCGCTACTCGTTGTTACAAGAGGATTTGCAAGTGAAGTTGATAACGATGCAAAGTAGAAAACCCTGGTTGCCGATATTTGTACTCGGCAACATTTTGGCTTTTCTCGTAACCACTCTGCTTCCGATTTCACCGGCAACAGCTGCCGATTCCACAGTAAAACATCGCCCGCGCATTGCTCTTGCACTGGGTGGTGGCGGTTCGAGAGGTTCAGGGCATGTCGGTGTGCTGAAAGTTTTAGAAGAAGAGCATATTCCGATTGATATTGTCACCGGTACCAGTATTGGTTCTGTAGTAGGCGGTTTATATGCAGCAGGAGTTCAATCGACGGAACTCTCCGATCTATTCGAGAAGGATGAATTCATCCATGAATTTATGCCAATGCCACTTTATGTGAGACTTCCACTTGAACCGTTCGAACTGATTGCCAGGCTTTTTGGTTACAAGCCGTATGACGGACTCTATTACGGTGGAAAGTTCAAGAAGTACGCAGATAAACTGTCTGGTTCAAAACAAATTGAGCAATTGCGCATTCCTTATGCTGCTGTTGTAACCAACGTTGTGACTGGTCAAAGTGAGCGACTCACACAGGGCGATCTGGGCTTAGCGATGCAAGCCAGTACCGCTGTCCCTGGTTTAAAAAGACCGGTGCAAATAGGAGATCATCTTTATTGCGATGGTGGAACGGTTTGCAACGTTCCAGTGCAGCATGCACGTGAGCTGGGAGCTGACTTTGTCATTGCTGTGAATATTGATGAGTTTTTGAAGGACCAGCCATTGGACAACTTTCGCGTGTTGGGTTCAATGGCCAGACAAGCTCTTCGTATTGAACTGGCGAGTCAGGATGGGGCATTCTGTGAAAAGGCCGATATAGCAATTCACCCGGATATGACGGGAATCGGACTAATTTCCAGAAAGAAAAGCAACGGGCAACGTGGTATCGACGCTGGTATCAAAGCAGCTCGAGATGCAATGCCGGAAATTAAACGAAAGTTGTCAGCTTTAGGTGTGGAGGCGCTGTGAAAAATCTAGCTAGTTCTTTTATTGCCGCTTTTGCATTTGCGCAGATCACTGCATCTGCTCATGCACCGATTGTTCCATTTCATTTAACCGCTGCACATGGGCTTAGCACCGCCCATGGTTTCAACGCCGTAAGTAAAGGATTTGTCAAACTGCCAATATCTTTGTCGGGAGCTGAAAGGACCGTTGTGCAAGCCGAAAAGAACGTCATATTTTCGGGATTTCAAAACGGTGGTCTTAAGTTTATCGGTGGAGCGATTACTGGAGGACAACTGAGCGGGACACTTTATATCGTAAATGGTGAACCTGCTATTACGTTTGGGAACTATCAAGGAGCCGTTACTACAACGGTGAACGCCAACTACAATACGACGGGGGGCTTTCAGTTTATTGGATTCGGATATCCTAATCCTGGTTTTTCGAACGGACTAGTTTTTGCGCAACCATTCAACCCACTCGGTCCGGTTAGTTTTCAACCTGCAAAGGGCTTGCAGGGCTTCTTTAATGAATTAGGCGCGCGCTCCGTTGGAGTGGGTGAAAATATTTACGCGAGTTCGTTTAGCCATTTGCAGGGTGGAGTCTTAGTTGGCACTATCTACCGAAACAGTTCTAACAACCCGGCTTATACCGTGAACTACACGCAAGGTCAGTATGCTTTTGCTTTCGGCAATAGCCCATTGAACATAGGTGGAACTTTTATGAATCCTCCAATCGCGATTCCTACTGCAAGCTCGGTTACGCTGGCAAATGGAAGAATGGTGACATTTGCAAATGGACAATTGCTGTTCCCTTTTCGGGATGACTTCAATGAGTTCCGATTCGGAGGACTCATGACTTT
The DNA here is from genome assembly GCA_903970355.1 of Actinomycetota bacterium. Taxonomy (GTDB): domain Bacteria; phylum Cyanobacteriota; class Vampirovibrionia; order Obscuribacterales; family Obscuribacteraceae; genus CAJCIF01. Next base: position 5,672 of record CAJCIF010000344.1, on the reverse strand, counting down.
TGGATCGAATCCGTTGAACAATTTCATATTCGGCAGCACTGCCAATAATCTTTCTAGCTTTATCTTTCTAAAGTAGAAATTGGTGCCAAACAAAACAAGGCAGACTTAAACATCCTCCCTCAAAGTTTGCCCTCGCCACCAGTGGTAGTGCACTCCCAAAATCTGCACGTCAAAAAATCCAAATTAGCAATGGATCCATGATGAACGGTAAAGCCGAAAAAGAAGGTAAGGCAGGGCTTCATCGACCTCCGATATTAAGTTAGAAGTTGGAACTTGCACATTATTTATCAATGCCAGATTTGTTGTCGTTAAAACGCGACATTTACAATCTAAAAGAGCCACAGAGCTAAGCTCTAGTCTTTTTGATGACGTATTTTTGATATCAGCTTTGGTTTCACTTAGCCGTGCACATATTCATTTGAGTTTACGCCGCGAACAGGCAAGACTATTGCTGCACCGCCAATGACACCATGCTCAACTATGGCCGAATCCTGTGAATCCGCCTGCCGTGAGGAAATCTAACCCTCTTTGTCATCCGAATCGCCGCGAAACGAGTCAGGCACACTATCTGGGACGTTTTGCCTTACTGTTGGCGGAATCCAGCTGAATCATTGATACCGCCTATAAAGACTACTTATCTGCTATATATTGAGTAACCTTTATGTTGGCATTCTGTAAAAGAGGCATTCAGGTATTTCTGAGGGCTCAGATAACGTCACATCAGGATGATCAGCTTAAATCCTTCCTAGATAACGAGTGCAAAAGCTTCGCTAGTTTTAAGATTGCCTCGATTTTGAAATTAAGCATACTGGCGTGTTCTGTGGCTTTCATAGTGTTTGATAGCCGTACTCTTTTCCCCGTTTTAGCGGTTGATTCCTTCGTCATTGCTCTGTATGCCTATATCACTTACAGATACGTTACAGCGATCAGGCGCTACCATGCGGCTCTACTTGAGCGATCCCGATATTGCGAAGATCAGGCTGAATTACTTCAACTGACCTATGACGCGATCATGGTACGAAATCTTATAGACGGCACGATTATCTCCTGGAACAGAGGTGCGCAAGATTTGTACGGTTTTACGTCCGAAGAGGCGATCGGTCGCAAGTCGCACGAACTTCTAAAAACGCAGTTTCCAACCGCATTAGCTGAGATTGAGAAAGAGGCGCCAGCTATCGGACATTGGGAAGGTGAAGTGATACAAACAACAAAAGATGGACGAGAACTGACTGTGGCAAGCAGATGGAGATTCAAAGCCGACAGTGATGGACATCTATCTTCAATTATGGAAACGGATATCACTGAGCGCAAACGCGATCAGGAAACAATTCTGAAAGCTAAAGAGGATAAGCTCATTGAACTTCTCAGATCAAATGAGGAGCTACAACAGTTCGCTTATGTCTGCTCACATGATCTGCAGGAACCGCTGCGCGTTATTTCTAGTTTTGCCCAATTGCTGGGCGTTCGCTACAAAGGCAAACTCGATGAAAAAGCGGACCGTTTCATCGGATTTATTGTTGATGGCTCGAAACGAATGCAAGATCTAATCAACGACCTACTAACATTCAGCCGCGTAAATGCCGACCTTCAGGACTTTAGTGTGATGGAGACCTCGGTAGCTTTGGAGATGGCCAAAGCGAATCTGCAATTGTTAATCGCGGAAACTGGGGCACAAATCACAACAGGTGAGATGCCTGCAGTTAGGGGCGAAACCCCACAGTTTATGCAACTATTTCAGAATCTTCTTGCCAATGCGCTCAAGTTCCGCTCCGACGAGAAGCCAGTAATTGAGATATCTGCACACCGCCAAGGTGCCGCCTGGCAGTTTGAGGTAAAAGACAATGGAGTGGGCTTAGACATGCAGTACGCCGAGAGAATATTCGTTATTTTTCAGCGCCTGCATAGAAAAGAAACCTATCCAGGAAGCGGACTTGGTCTCGCTGTGTGCCGCAAGATCGTGGTTCGTCACGGCGGCCGCATCTGGGTGGAATCCACACCAGGCAAGGGCACGATATTTTATTTTACGATACCAGCAATAGCTTAAGGAGGTCGAAAACGATCATGAAAGGAATGATAAAAGTCTTGCTCGTGGAAGACAATATTGCCGACTCGACTCTAATATTAGAAGTATTTGAAGACGAGAAAATCGCCGCTGATGTGACTGTCGTCAGAGATGGTTTGGAAGCGCTTGAATTTCTTAGAAAGGAGGGAAGTTATGTCGACCGATCAGATGCAGAAACTCCCGATATTATCATTCTCGATCTTAATTTACCGAGAATGGATGGCAGAGAGTTGCTCAACGAATTGAAACACGATTCTGCCCTCCAAGTTATTCCGGTGGTAATCCTGACGACATCTGCTGCGGAAGAGGACGTAATCTCGACTTACAAGTTACGGGCAAATTGTTATGTTACAAAGCCGATTGATCTTCATCAATTCGTCAATATCATCAGATCAATCGACAAATTTTGGTTCACAGCAGTGAGGTATCCTGATCAACTAGCAGTGCCCAAGGCGCGAATTTATGACTAAAACATGCAAGAATCCTGGAAACTGCGAAGTGGTACTGGTTGAAGATGACAAATTACTGAATGCGGTTTTGTCGATGCAACTGGAATGCGCCGGCATCAATTTCTGTGCTGCATCCAATGGACTCCAGGCTTTGGCTCTAGTTCGGTCGCATCGGCCCAGGGTTTTTATTCTTGATGTTTCAATGGATGGTTTATCTGGCTTTGGTGTTGTCGACGCAATTAAAAAGGATCCGAGTTGTGCTTCTGATACCATGCATCTCATCGTCTATACCTCACAAGATCTTACGACAGAAGAGCGAAAACGATTATCTGTCGGAAAAACTCATTTTCTGACAAAAACAATAGGAACTGATGATATGTCCGCGATCGTCAGCCGAGCTCTAAAAGAGGGACAGCTGTGAATGTCGATATCGAACCGGTTTCAGAACAGATAAGTGTCCTACTTGTTGAAGACAGCACAGCAGATGCATTTTTAATTCAAGAATTCCTGCCACCTAAATTATATAAACTCGTGCACGCGACCAGTTTGAGCAAAGCTCATCTGGCTGGTAAAATAGATAAATTCGATATTGTTCTGTTAGATCTGTCATTGGAAGATGGATTTGGTCTGGAAACATTCCTCTCTATGCATGCATCTTTGCCGCACACACCAATTTGCATTTTGACAGGTTATGACAATGATGACGTGGCCATTCAAGCGATCGCACTGGGCGCTCAAGACTATGTGTCGAAGGATTCTCTAAATGAGAAAGCCCTGGCCCGCATTATCCGTTATTCTATTCAGCGCCACCAGGCGCAAGGAATGATCGCCAAAAGCGACAACAGGGCCTCAACAGCCGAAACATATTTGAAACTAGTTCTCAGAGCTTCGAAAATTGGCGTTTGGTCTTTTGCGTGTGATGGAGAAAGCGTCACTCTTGATGACCAGATGCTCGTTCTATTTGGTATCGCCCCTGGTGATACAGTAAATACTTTGTCTGAGTTTCTAAATTACGTTCACATCGATGATAGAGAAAGAATTACGGCCGCTCTGAAAAAGGCCGTAGAACTTAGAGACGAATACGACGTAGAGTACAAAATTGTTTGGCCAGATGGCAGTGAGCACTACATAGCTGCTCGTGGTCAAAGGATGCTTGATGCTAGCGGAAGTGATCTGTTAATGGCGGGCATCTGCACAGACATGACTAAGCATATGGCGGAGCAGAAAGATGCGCTCCGATTAATTGTTTTAGAACAACACGAAGACTTCATAGCCACGCTGACACACGATTTGAAAAACCCTTTGATTGGTGCGGATAAGGTGCTTAATCTGTTTCTCTGCGGAGCGCTGGGCTCATTAGATAAGCGCCAGATGGATTTGCTTACGCTTATGCAAGAATCAAACTCAAGTATGCTGGCCTTAATTCAAAATCTTTTGGAAGTTTATCGTTATGATGAAGGCCAACCAGCGCTAATTTTTAGTCCGGTCAAAGTATCAGACCTGGCAGCAGCATGTATTCGACAGTTGGAAGGTATCGCTGAAAAGTCTGGTATTCGGTTTCTCTCAAACTTCCCAGATGACCAGTACGAAATCTCGGCTAACTCAATTGCCATAGAGCGAGTGTTGAGAAATCTCATCTCTAATGCCATGAAATTTACTCCCGAAGGTGGACAGATTTCAGTTTCCGGGCGCGAGGCGGGAGACTCTTATCTGCTGACGGTAGAAGACACTGGTGCCGGAATACCGGAAGACGACTTGTCCCTATTGTTTCAACGTTTTTCACAGGGCAAACTTGGAAAGAAATATACAGCTGGTACGGGTTTGGGGCTATACCTTTGCCGGCAACTGGTCGAAGCTCATGGTGGGCAAATAGCCTGCACAAGCACTGTTGGTGTTGGAACCTCTTTCACGGTCACTTTACCAAAGAACAAAAAAGCTAATGTTGCAAACTCCCTCTGTACTACTAGTTGAAGATAACGCCTTGATGATGGCTGGTTTAAGCATTTCGCTTGAACGATTGAATTGCTGCCGAATCGTAAATGCAGTTGGCAGCGGAGAGGCTGCGATTCTTGAATCACAGCGGCTTCAACCCGATGTTGTCTTAATGGATGTAGGATTGCCTGGTATAGATGGCATTGAGTCCACGTGGAGAATCAAACAGTTACTGCCTCGAACTCGTGTGATTATGTTTACATCGCATACCGAAACTCAAGACGTGATAGCCGCCCTTGGTGCCGGTGCTGACGGATACTGCTCGAAGGAAACGCCAGTCGAACAAGTTGCTTTATCTATAAGCGCAGTAATGCGCGGAGAGATATGGCTAGATCCAAAGATTGCCGGTGTGATTGCCGGTCTTAGCGGTGCCGATAAGGCTGACCGCATTGAGTTGTCGCAGACTGAACAACAAATTCTTGAGATGATAAAGGATCGCACTGAAAATAGTGCCATTGGTATTCGCCTCAACATCAGTACAGAAAAAGTAGCCCGGGTCATGCAACGTTTGCTTCAGCAATTTATGGTCAAATCAGAACCGGCTCCACTCAAGAAAGAAATTGAATCGAACGGGCCGCATGAATGGCTAATGCCTTTCGTAAAGAAAATAGAGGATGAGAAGGTTTTCGCAGGCAAGTACCAGATTGAAAAATTGATTGGTTCCGGTGGTATTGGTGCGGTTTTCAAAGCCAAGCATTTATACATAGATAGATTTGTTGCTCTTAAACTTCTACGTCCGGAATTTTCTGAAGATCGTCTGGTAATGCGGAATTTTCAGCGTGAGGCAACTGCAATCGCCAAGTTGAAACACGAAAATATTGTTGGCATATACGACTTTGGCATGAGCCAAGATGGTTCACCCTATCTCGTCATGGAGTATGTTGATGGAGTTGATCTTTCAGCGATTATAGATACACAATTGCGATTATCAGTGCCTCGCACTATAGATATAGGTATTCAAGTATGTGCTGGACTTACCGAGGCACACATGAATGAGATCGTTCATTGCGATCTCAAACCGAGCAACATTTTGATTCAGGGTTCCGAACCGCATGAAGTGGTCAAAGTGGTTGACTTTGGGTTGGCAGAAGTAGTGCTGCGCGAGCGATCAATAAGGTCAGACGTAACCGCAAAGTTTTTCATCGCCGGCACACCAGACTATATGTCAC
>CAJCIF010000343.1 GCA_903970355.1 Actinomycetota bacterium | reverse complement strand
CGAAAGTACGACTCTCTTTTTATACCTCGGCGCTATTGGTTTAATAACGATTACTCTGAGCGCGTTTCTGCTCCATAGGTTAGGAACAACCAATTTAGTTGATTGGCAGCGTTTCCTCATTGTTATTGTCCTTTTTCTTTGTTTAGCGCAACTGGCAGTCGCCGTAGTCAATTGGCTCAGTATGCTGATTTCCACACCGCGTGCGCTGCCGCAATTGGACTTCACCGAGGCCATTCCGGAAGAATGTAAAACACTCGTTATAGTGCCCACAATGTTGGCGCGAGTAGAAAACATCGACCGCTTGACGGAAGCTCTGGAAGTGCGCTTTCTGGCTAATCGAATATCCAATTTGTATTTTGGGCTGCTAACCGATTTTCCGGATGCAAGTGCTGAAATAATGCCAGGAGACGAAGAACTTTTGCAACTCGCAAGAGAACGCATTGAAGAATTGAACGAGAAATACAAGAATGGCGGTAGCGACAACTTCTTTCTGTTCCACCGTCCGCGACGGTGGAACGAGCAGGAAAAGGTTTTTATGGGTTACGAGCGCAAGCGCGGAAAACTGTCCGCCTTGAATGCGTTTTTGCGGGAATCTGGTAGCAACGATTTTTCACTCATCGTAGGTGATACCACTGCATTGTCGCAGGTGAGATACGTAATTACTTTAGATACGGATACTCAGCTTCCCAGAGATGTCGGACGTAAAATGGTTGGCGCTATGGCGCATCCCCTCAATCGACCAGTTTGGGATGACGCAAAGAATCGTGTTACTGAAGGGTACGGCATTCTGCAGCCTCGTGTCAGCACCAGTTTGCCCAGCATCAACACATCTGCTTATGCTCGTCTATATGGAGGTGAACTTGGCATAGATCCCTACACGCGTGCGGTTTCTGATGTCTATCAGGATCTCTTTTCGGAAGGTTCGTTTATTGGCAAGGGTATTTATGATGTTGATGCATTTGAGTTATCAGTCAAAAACAGATTTCCGGACAATCGCATTCTCAGTCACGATTTACTGGAGGGATGTTACGCGCGCTCTGGGCTGTTGACCGATGTCCAGTTGTACGAACAATTCCCCTCACTGTATAGCGCAGACGTAAGTCGACGATTTCGCTGGATGCGCGGAGACTGGCAGATATCTGAGTGGCTATTCAGCTATCCACCCGGACCCGATGGTTCCAGAGTACACAATCAGATCTCGCTCTTGTCGAGATGGAAAATTTTGGACAACTTAAGGCGCAGCCTCACACCGGTAGCGTTAACATTCTTGCTCCTGCTTGGTTGGACAATTTTTCCTCACGTTTGGTTTTGGACTTTCTCCGTCATCGGCATGATCCTATTACCCTTTCTGATGTCTTCAGGAGAACAGATCTTCAGGAAACAAGAGGACGTGATGCTCCAGCAGCATTTGCTCTCCGTGGTGAGATCTGCCGGTCAGCATTTGGGACAAGCTGCATTTACGCTTATTTGCCTGCCTTACGAGGCCTGGTTGAGCCTCGATGCAATTTCCCGAACCATATATAGAATTGTCATCTCTCACCGCCATTTGCTTGAGTGGAGCACATCCGCTGACGCTGTTTCAACGAATACTCTTTCAGGCGCATTCAAAAAAATGTGGGTGTGCATTCCGATATCAATCGGCACAGCAATTTACCTTTTCCTGGAACGACCGGCAGTTTTACCCATCGCAGCACCGATTCTCACTCTCTGGCTAATTGCACCAATTGCGGCCTGGATGATTAGCAGGCCTATTGCTCCAGTCGAAGCGAAATTGACGGAAAGCGACACGCTCTTTCTTCGAAAACTGGCTCGAAGATCATGGGCATTCTTTCAGCAGTTTGCCGGGGCGGAGAACAACTGGCTGCCTGCCGACAATTTTCAGGAGCAACCGGCCGAAAAAATTGCCCGCCGAACCTCACCAACAAATATCGGTTTATCGCTTCTCTCAAACTTAACTGCATACGAGTTTGGATACATCACCTCAGGACAATTAGCAGAACGCACTGCGAGTACGTTCAACACCATGGACATGCTTGAGAGGCATCGTGGCCATTTTTGCAATTGGTACGATACGGAGACTCTTAAACCGCTTATTCCAATCTACATATCAAGCGTAGATAGCGGCAATTTAGCTGGTCATTTGCTTACTCTCAGACCCGGTCTTCTTGCATCGCGTGATAAAAAGATTGTTGGAATGAATGTGTTTGATGGATTAGCGGATACGGTCGCTGTTCTGGTTGAGAGTATGGCTTATAAAAATGATGGCCGTGAGGCAGACGTAGCTAACGTGAAAGCCCTACTCACTCAATTTCAAACCAGTCTGAAAACCATAAGTCCATCAATGTCTCTGCTAGCTGAAACGGTGGCGCACCTTGAGAGATATTCGAAATGGGGTGCAGAAATACTGCGAGCTCTCGATGGCACCACAATGAGTGAGGCACACTTTTGGGCGGAGTGCCTTGCCGAACAGAGTTCTAATGCTCTGGCTGATTTGCATTTTTTAGCACCCTGGATTTCATTGCTGCCAAACGCACGGGGAATTGATGAATTGCCCGAACTGGAAGCAGTGCTGACAATGAGTGAATTAGCAGCACTTGATAGCACGGTCGGGACGAAAATTCGCGCCCATGCGACGCCGGGATCGGCTCAAGAAGGCATGTTGCTCCAGCAGTTATTGGAGCTGGTGGCAACGTCAAGCGAACGCGCGAATGCAAGAATTAGATCTCTTAACGAACTTAGTTTACGGGCAAGCGAATTTGCCCAAATGGAATATGGTTTTCTATTTGATGAAGCCCGTCTTTTGCTCGCTATCGGCTATAACGTTACCGATGGAAGACTTGATACCGGCTATTATGACCTGCTCGCTTCAGAATCCAGGTTCTGCAATTTCGTTGGCATAGCGCAAGGACAACTTCCGCAGGAAAGTTGGTTCGCTTTGGGACGTTTGCTGACTACGGCTGGAGGCGAAGCCGTTCTGTTTTCCTGGAGCGGCTCGATGTTTGAATATTTGATGCCACTAACAGTAATGCCCACCTATGAACACACCCTATTGGACACAACCTATCACGCCGCGGTGCAAAGACAAATTGAATACGGTGATCAGCGCGGGGTGCCCTGGGGTATTTCCGAGTCCGGATACAGCCTGGTTGATGCTCAGCTAACTTACCAGTACCGTTCATTCGGTGTACCTGGTTTGGGATTGAAGCGCGGCTTGGCTGATGATCTGGTCATCGCGCCTTATGCAACTGCACTTGCACTTATGGTGGCGCCGGAAGCGGCATTGTTAAATCTGCAAAAACTGGCATCCTATGGATTCGCTGGCAAATATGGTCTATATGAAGCGATCGACTACACGCCGGCGCATTTGCCACGGGGCAAACCTTACATTGTTGTGCAGTCATATATGGCTCACCATCAGGCTATGTCGTTTTTATCTATGGCTTACCTTCTACTCGATAAGCCCATGCAAAAATATTTCGAATCTGATCCATCCTTTCAGGCAACAATGCTGCTCTTGCAAGAGCGCGTCCCGACGCTCGGGTCATTGCACTGGCAAAGCAGTGATATTTCGGCAAGAGCAGGCGGCGCCATCGGCAAGGAATCGCCCGTACGGGTGTTCACCGACCCTGACACACCAAGCCCTGAAGTGCATTTGCTGTCGAATGGCCGATATCACGTCATGCTGAGCAATGCAGGAGGAGGATATAGTCGCTTGAACGATCTGTTCCTGAACAGATGGCGTGAAGACAGCACTTTGGATAATTGGGGAACGTTTTGTTATGTCCGCGACGTCGCCAGTGGTGAAGTATGGTCAAACACGTATCAACCGACTCTTAAGCGCTCAGAAGGATACGCTGCTATTTTTTCTGAAGCAAAAGTTGAATTTCGACGAAACGACTTTGATATCGATACCTATACAGAAATAGTCGTATCGTCGGAGGATGACATTGAGTTGCGTCGGGTTCGATTTACGAATCGATCGAGCATAACAAGAACCATTAGCATAACCAGTTATTCTGAGGTAGTAATGGCGACATCAGCTGCTGATGCGCAGGCGCCGGCATTCAGTAACCTATTTGTGCAAACAGAAATAGTTGAACAAAGTAATGCAATCCTTTGTACACGCCGACCTCGCTCACCCGATGAACACCCTCCTTATATGTTTCATCTCATGGCGGAGCACGAAGGCAAGGTCGATCAGATTTCCTATGAAACAGACCGGGCGCAATTTATTGGGCGTGGCAGAACAGTAGCCGATCCTCTGGCAATGGAAACGGATGGCTTGCTTTCTGGCAGTCAAGGTTCCGTATTGGATCCAATCGTTTCTATTCGGTACCGTATCACTCTAAAACCTGGTGAATCAGCCAGGGTGAACATGATTACCGGTATCGCCGAGGATCGAAAAAGAACTCTCGACTTAGTTGAGAAATACCGTGATCGTGGTATGGCGGAACGCGTATTTGACTTGGCATGGACACACTCGCAAGTTGTCCTGCGCCAATTGAACGCCACCGAAACTGATGCTCAGCTTTATGGACGCCTTGCTAATTCAATTATCTATGCGAACTCTTTTCTTCGCACCGAAGCAAGCGTAATTGTGAAGAATCGCCGCGGACAATCTGGTCTGTGGGGATACGCAATCTCAGGCGACCTGCCGATAGTTCTCTTGCAGATCAAACATCCTGAAAACATAGGATTAGTTCGGCAATTAGTGCAAGCCCATGCCTACTGGCGTTTGAAAGGTCTGAAAGTAGATCTTATGATTTTGAATGAAGATAACGCCGGTTATCGGCAAGCCTTGCAAGATCAAATAATGGCACTAATTGTGGGTGTGTCAGATGCGAACCTGGTTGAAAAGCCAGCGGGAATATTCGTGCGGCCAGCCGATCAGGTATCAGTTGAGGATCGCACTCTGTTGCAATCGGTGGCACGAGTGATCATTTCAGACAGTCGAGGTTCTCTGGAACAACAACTTGGTCGACGCGCCATTACGCCGGTGCGAGTGCCTCGCCTCAAGCCTACACAAACACATCGTTCAGAACCAGTCTCTGAGCCGCCTTCTAGGAATCTAATACTCTTCAACGGAACAGGGGGCTTCACTCCGGATGGACGAGAATATGTAATTACCACAAGGGCTGGCCAGCCGACACCTGCGCCATGGGTAAATGTTCTCGCTAATCCATACTTTGGCACTGTCATTTCAGAAAGCGGCGTCGCCTACACATGGGCGGAGAATGCACACGAATTCAGACTCACACCATGGAACAATGATCCGGTTACCGATGCAAGCGGAGAACTATTTTATATACGTGACCAGGAAACCGGATACTTCTGGTCACCCAGTCCATTGCCTGCCAGCGGTGTCAATCCTTATGTGAGCAGACACGGATTTGGATACAGTGTATTCGAGCATGCTGAAACGGGCATCGTCTCTGAATTAACTACTCATGTAGCGCTGGATGCACCGATTAAGTTCTCTGTTCTGAAGGTACGAAATAACTCAGGAAGACCACGTAAGCTGTCGGTTACAGGCTATGTGGAATGGGTGCTCGGAGATTTGCGGCCAAAATCGGCAATGCAGATCGTCACCCAGATAGACCCCAAAACGGGCGCTGTTTTTGCGCAGAATTCATATAACACCGATTTTCAAGATCGCGTCAACTTCTTCGATGTCGATGATTTGACACGCACTTTCACTTGCGACCGCGTAGAGTTTCTGGGAAGAAACGGCACCGTTCGTAATCCGCTTGCTATGAGCATAGCTCGCCTATCAAATAAAGTGGGCGCAGCGCTTGACCCCTGCACTGCTCTTCAGATTCAATTCGATCTTGCCGACGGACAGGAACGCGACATCATATTCAGACTGGGCTCCGGCCGAGATGCCAATGATGCAAGTACTCTGGTTAATCGATTCCGTGGCTTTCAGGCACGGCACCAGTCTTTTGAAAAAGTATGCGCGTATTGGAAACATACCCTGGGCACTGTTAATGTTCAGACTCCCGATGACTCTCTCAACATGCTAACTAACGGTTGGCTTTTGTATCAGGATATTGCTTGCCGCGTCTGGGGCAGAAGCGGTTTTTATCAGTCTGGTGGTGCCTTTGGATTTCGCGATCAAATCCAGGATACGATGGCACTTATTCACGCAGAGCCGAGATTACTGCGCGAGCAACTCATTCTTTGTGCAACGCGTCAGTTTGTCGAAGGCGATGCGCAACACTGGTGGCACCCACCTTCTGGGCGAGGCGTACGAACTCACTGTTCTGATGACTTCCTCTGGCTTCCATTTGCAACCTGCAGATATGTCCTGTCAACCGGCGACACAGGAGTGTTAGATGAGCAAATCCATTTCCTGGAGGGACCACCGGTAAATCCGGAAGAAGATTCCTATTACGCGTTGCCAGATAGATCCGCTCACTCGGATACTTTGTATGAGCACTGCAAGGCCGCTATTGTGCACGGACTAAGATTTGGCGAACACGGGCTTCCTTTAATTGGCTGCGGTGACTGGAACGATGGCATGAGCCTCGTTGGCATTAAGGGTAAAGGCGAGAGTGTGTGGCTGGCATTCTTTCTCTATGACGTGCTGAAACAATTTCAAGAAATTGCACGCAGAAGAGGCGATGAGCAATTCGTCGAACTGTGTGAACGTGAAGCAAATGAAATTCGATCCAATATTGAGAAGAACGGATGGGACGGAGAATGGTATCGAAGAGCTTATTTCGACAATGGCACTCCCTTAGGAACAGTTAGCAATGCCGAATGTAGAATCGATTCTATTGCACAAAGTTGGAGTGTGCTATCTGGTGCCGGTGAGTTGGAACATACTCGTGAAGCTATGAACTCGCTCGATAAATTCCTGGTGCATCGTGATACTTCCATCATTCAACTTCTCGATCCACCCTTTGATAATTCGGATCTGGAACCCGGCTATATTAAAGGATACGTTCCAGGCGTTCGAGAAAATGGGGGACAATACACGCACAGCGCAATTTGGGCAGCCATGGCATTTGCTGCCATGGGAGACAGCAAGAGAGCGTGGGAATTGATGAACATTATCAACCCCGTTAACCATGGCCGAACACCGGAAGGAGTTGCCACTTACAAAGTAGAACCATATGTTGTCGCTGGCGATGTGTATGCTCGTCCACCTCACACCGGCCGTGGTGGCTGGACCTGGTACACCGGTTCGGCGGGTTGGCTATACAGACTCATAGTGGAATCACTGCTCGGTGTGAAACTGGAAGTGA
>CAJCIF010000342.1 GCA_903970355.1 Actinomycetota bacterium | reverse complement strand
AAAAATCTCGTCGATGAGCTTCTGGCATTCTGCAAGGCCGGTATGCAAGGCCAGGAATTGAAGTTAGCGAATGTTGATTTCAACCTGCTTTTAAAGGAAGTGCTGGAAAATGAAGCAAAAGAATGTGAGATCAAAAGCAATATTCCGGCAGGTTTAGCAGTAATGGGCGATCAGCATTTGCTCGATCGATCTGTTTCTAACATTATTCGCAACAGTATCAGATACGGTGGCGCAAAGGGAACGATTGCAATTGAGGCGGAACAGAGCGGCAATGAAGTAATTGTGCAAATTGCCGATAATGGGCCAGGAGTGCCGGAAGATGCAATCAGGCATCTCGGAGAACCATTTTACAGAACGGAATACTCAAGAAGCCGCGGTTCAGGCGGCGTGGGTCTGGGATTGGCAATTGTGAAAAGTTGCATCGAAGCATGCCAGGGAAGTGTACAATTTAGAAATCGCGATACAGGTGGATTGGTGGTGGAGTTGCGATTAAAGGCGCCCACGTACGCTACCGGGAGATAAACCCTGTGAGTGAAAGCGACATACCAATACAGGAGAGGCTGCCCCAAAACCTCTTCATGGCACGCCAACAAAAACTTGTCCGCGCCAGTCTTGTAAATCTCAGTCTGAAGCTTCTTTCTTACTTTTCCAAAAATGAGAGCGACAACGTAGTTCTCTCACCTTCGAGCCTCTTCTTTATTTTGTCCCTTCTAATAAACGGTGCTACCGGCGACACCCAATCCGAGATTTTGCAGGCTCTTGCCCTGGAAGACATCAGTTTGGACTACTTGGATCAATCGAACCTTGGAAAAATTCGCGATCTTGATGGTAGCGCTTTCGAAGCCGTAGAGATCGCAAATGCAGTATTCGTCTCGAAGGGCATATCGATCAAGTCGGAATTCACTGCCATAGCCAGCCGTTCCTATCGTGCAATAACTGAGAGCGTCGATTTTTCATCGCAAGAAGACCTGGCAAGGATCGATCAGTGGGTTGTTGAAAAAACGCATGGGCGAATCAAATCAATCAGTGACACCATTGATGTGTCAATGGGAATGGCGTTAGTCAATGCCCTCTATTTTAAAGATGACTGGCGTGAAAAGTTTGATGCCAAAGATACTACAAATGAAACTTTCGCTCTCGATTCGACTCGCACAAAAATGGTGCAAATGATGAATCAGACAGAGGAGTTTGGCTACAACACTTTCAATGGCCATCAGTTTGTATCAATGCCTTATCAATGCAGAACATGCGATATGGTATTTGTTTTGCCACACTCCAATTCGAGCCCAGAGCAGTTCCTCTCGGAATTCAGCGCCGATAATTGGGCAGAAGCAAGCTTTCCCGCACAGAAATTGATCTTGTCTCTTCCGAAATTTAAGCTAGAGAGCAGCCTTATGTTAGTGGGGGCTCTAAATTGGCTTGGCATTCACAAACTCTTTCATCCAATGGATGCCGATCTCAAAAACATCTCTGAAGTTGATCAGCTCTTTGTCGGTGACGTTATCCAAAAGGTATTTTTAGAAGTGACAGAAGAAGGCACAGAAGCAGCTTTTGTAACAGAAGCGCTTTTGTCAATTGGCGCTGCTTTTCCGGTACGAGTTACTCCCATTGAAATAAAATTCAATCGCCCATTCCTATTCTTCCTACGGAATCTTCTTAACGGCGATGTTCTTGCCGCAGGCATAATTCGCGATCCATAAACAGTCCATTCAGGATCTATTTTCTCAAGTGGGCAAAGACGCCTCTTACAGAATCAAATGCCTGGGAGGAGAGGTTTTCATCTCCTGCAAATGGATGTTCGAACACGAAGATCAAAGACAAATTGAGTGAGATCAATATGGCCACTATGCCGGTCATAACAATCTGCAAACGCAACTCGTCAACAACGAAAAAGTAAGTGAAAAATACAGTAAAGAATGCTCCAGCAATCAGTACAATCCATTCCATAGTGGGCAAGCCCGCACCAGCCATGGTTATCCTTTTCTGCCGGTTCTGCCAAAATGCACTTGCTTCTTGAACCAACTGAGGATAGAGAGCCTTTTCGTTTTCTGTTTTTGGTTCGAAGTCCATAAGCGCGCGCATAAGATCGATCGCTCTTTCACGCGCTATTGGGCAATATGTACCGTTCTTCATGGCACCTGCTTCTGTTTTTACCACTTGCCCTGCGTACTCATTGCACATATTTTCTACTTGCAGACGCATCTCCTTGGGTAGTTGTGCAGAAAGTACAAAAACATCAACCAGGCTGGCCGCTTCTTGCTCGGAAATGCTCTGGGCCACTTGATAGCGTTGCATTGCATCAACGACAACAAGGCCAAGCAGCACAGCATAGAGGGTGCCAACAACAGCGAGGAAATATCCTCCTACCTCATGCGAACGCTTGAGCTTGTCGAGAGTGAGGAGCTTGCGCGTTACCAAGAGACCGGCGACCGCTACCGTCACGCTGCCAAGAACAAGTAAGAATGCAAGGAAATAGATGCTTTCGAACATGAACATTATTGTAATCGAAGCAGATCACATTGCGGGGAACTGTTGTTTAGCAGGACAAGTCTCAACGATGAGTACAACCAACTTTATTGCCAGGGGAAAATATGAAAGCGCCAGCAAAACCAATCAACCTAGTAAAGAAGGCTGCTGAAATTGATGTCTGTCAGCTCCTTCATCAGGACCACCAAAAAGTTGCAGAACTCTTTTTTCAATACAGTGAGCTCGAAGAAGATGATGACGAAGAAAAGGATGAAATTGCATCCACTATTATCAAAGAGCTTTTTGTCCATGCAAAAGTGGAAGAGGAGTTGGTCTATCCAGCTGTACGTAAAGCTGATGATGACTCTGAAGACATGATGGATGAAGCAGATACTGAGCATCATGTTGTGAAATTTCTCCTGTCCGAGTTGGCGGAGATGTCTGCAGGAGACGATCACTTCGACTCCAAAATTTGTGTTCTAGGTGAGCTGGTGAAACACCATGTTGAGGAAGAAGAAAAG
>CAJCIF010000341.1 GCA_903970355.1 Actinomycetota bacterium | reverse complement strand
GCGGTAGTTGCCGCTATTTCAGCGAGCTTGGATGGATTATGGGTAAAACCTCGCTCGGCCACAGCAGTCTCGTTGCACGTGTTGTGTTTTCCCTGGTCAGACTCATCCGGGTGTGCACATTGATGCATAAAGGTCTCAGCTAATTTGGCCCGATTTTTTCCATCGACAGTGCAATTTTCGTCTTTCGCGTTGAGCATCTTGCTCATTTGTTCGTAAGTCTTGGCCACTTCTTCAGGAGGCATATTGCTTGCTTTAGCGCGTTTCTCAAAATCCTCCATATCTTTGTGGAATTGCGCTTGCTTCTCGGCAGGTATATGGTTCTTTACCGCCTCATTCATTTTCTTTTTTGAATCATCAATCTGCGTGTAGTCAGCAGGTGCACTTAAATCCTTGATGCCATCCTTCGTCTGTTCTGTTACTTTGCCGTCGCGTGTTCTCGTTGTAGTTTTCTCTTTGTCCGTTCCCTTAGCTTCAACTCGCACAGTTGTTCCAGTCTTGCTGTCATAGGTTTCTTCGTAATTATCTTCGGGCTTAGGCCCACTACCTTTCTCTGTGTAACTGCCATTTTGACCGGGATAGTGCTCTTTAGTAGTGACTTGGCCTTGGCTATCCGTATGTTCTTCTTTAAATGAGCCGTCCTTATATTTGCTTACCTTAGTTCCGTCCGGTGCGTATTGTTCACTGTGGTTGTCGCTGCCATAAAACTTCGTTATCGTGCCGTCGTGATCACTCACCGTCGTCACGTTACTGGCTTTGTCGTAGCTTATATGTTTGCCGTTTGCGTCGTCTTGTACGAAATTGCCGAACTTATCTTTAGCGGCTGTAGAACCGTCGGAGCTAACGATTGCGATGCTACCATCCGGATTATAAGTCGTCTTTGACTTTACGCCGTCACCGGAAGTATAGGTAATATCGTATTGGTCTCCCGGATTTGGCCCAGTGTGTTTTTCGACGTAGCTGTTTGGATCGTGCTTATCGGGTGTGCGTGTATAACTGGTACCATCCTTGGTATTGTGCTGGTCAAATGAGCCGTCTGGATGAAGAGCGTTTTGTTTATCTGGTTTAGTAGGATCAGTCCATGTATAGGTGCCATCTTTTTGTTGACCTGGCGTTACCAGTATCATTCCAATTTCCAAACTTTCTGGATGGGTTATATTGTTCAGCGTACCTAATTCATTCGCGTAATTCAAAACCTCCTGCTTGCTGGCATTCGGTCCGAGAGTTTTGCGCGCTATTACTTCTAGTGTTTCGCCTTTCTCAACCTCGTGATCGGACTCAGCTACCTCTTGTTTGGGCGGTCCCACCGGAGACTTTGCTGGGTTAGCGTCGGTGGCTTGTGGATTCGCCGGAGGCTTGTCGGAAGGCTTGTCGGTAGGAGCAGGCGCTTGGTCGGCAGGATGTCCATCTTTGTTAGGTGCCTTTGCAGGTGCATCTTGAGTCATGCTGTTTGCTTTTAGATCTTGCTTGGCCACCACAACTGATGCGCTGTCGCTGCCCGCCGCAGCTTGCTTCGCGGATTGCGCAGCATATAGATCCGAAGTTCTTAAACTGTCGAAAGAAGCTTCCGAATTTGTCGCATTGAGTTGGTTGATCACGCCGTAACCGTTCAGCAACTGCAATGGATCAAATGTGATGGTTACATTTGTCGGCTCGGTTGGCTTACTAATATCTCTGGGGTGCGATGCTTCGCCCATTTTGTATTTTTGGATCCCAAATAAGTTCCGAATCCTCGCCTGGCGAGAATCCGAAATGTTTGTTTTGTTATTTGTTGTGTTGGTAAAACTCGTGAAATGCGGTGCAGTGCACCAGTGAGACAAGCTTACGTTTTCTGAAATAAATGTCAATATATTCTAAAGCCGCAGAGGAGAGCCGTTTTAACAACTCCGAAACAACTTCTTCAGAAAACCCCGTTTTGCCGTCCCACGGAGTGAAAGTCGCAGATTAAGCCTACAACTTGCTTGGCTTCAGAGGCTTGGCTTAACAGTTCAGGAACTCACTCAATGAGCTCGGCGTCTTTCACAACTGAGTAACGAGGGGAAAGTAATGAGCAGCGAAACTCAACCAGTACAAACGTCAACCACTCCAGTCGAAACCGACATATTGAAGGACGTAAAAGATGTGAAGGATCAGATCGTTTCCGAGCTCAAAGAGAGCGATGGCACGCATCTGGATTCAGCGAGTTCTCTCAATAAACTAACTCAGGTGTTGGATGACAAGGTCGAGGAGCTGAAGGCGAACGCAGATTGCAAGTTTCTTGAAGACGAGAGCACAAGCGTAATTGGCACATTGCCTGAAGAAATAAGCGACGAGGTCAAAGATCTCGAAGTGAAGATTTTAGATACGGTTGTGCAGACTATCAAAGAGAAGTCTGAAGAAGTCAAAAAGCGCAAGCGCAAATTAGTGGCAAAACATGCCAATGATCTGGACGGATTTGACCTTTAAATTTTTACTGTTTCGGGCTCGCCGATTTGCTGGTGGTGGCAGGCGCTGACACTGTATCTGGTGCCTTCACTTCTGGTTTCTTATCTTGCTTTTTGATCGCTTCCGGCGGGTCATTATCCGGGATAGGCGCTCCTTCAGGCAGTGTGTTCAGTTTGAAATGATGATTTGATTCAGCGCGACCGCTTGTGTAATAGCGTTCGTTGATAACAGTCGGTTCCAACTGGAGCAGGTTGGTATCGCGAGGAGCTTCCGGGTGAAATTCCTCCGGAAGCGTTTGTGCTGCATTCGAACTTGTCGGCGTATACAAAAGGCTCAATATGCCAGGAACGAAGAAGAGTTTTTTAAATTGATTCATCAGAAATACCTTTCCAGCATTTCGCTACTTGTGAGGACTGCATTATGGCATGACGCGTGCGTCACTTAAATGCAGCGCTTGGAATAAATTTTTCGTTGTGGCGGTTCTGAGTTTCATAAAGCTCACATAACTGAGGAGTACGCTTCATAACGTATGCAATTTTTGCAGTCAGTATCGCAATCCTGATAGTAATGGACCGGTCTAGTGTATGATGAATGTCGGGGATGTTTCAGGCTTTTTGAAGCTCAACTGTAGTGCCATATTTAGACGAAGAATTTGAAACGATGTGTAATTATCAAACAAACTCAAGAGTAGTCAGCGCAAATGCCACAGGGCATGAGCGTTTTAATACTGTCACGCATTTGCCTCAACGAGCGGACGCGTTGCGTCCTTTTTATCTAAAGTCGTGTTTGGTTGCGGAAATTGATAAATCAACCGAAAGATTCTTGAAAGCCATAAAAAGCCAGAAAGCCAAAACCTATGACGATTTACGCAATTTTAGTCTGTCGACAAATTTGTATTTTTTGGCTAAGATCTTCTTTGGCTCTGACGGGATATTTTGCTGGAAATATCTATCAGAATGCATTCGACCGACTCAGTTTTTGGCGACCGGGCAACTCTTTCACTTTGGTCACGCTGCTGAAAAGGCAATAGACAATCATCCTGTCTCTGCCGAAACACTCGATAAAATCGCGTACCAACTCAACCTACAATCGGAATCTCTCTGTTCGATTCATGCAAAAAATGAATTGATGCGTTTTGGCAGTTCGGACGATAACAGGTTAGTCGTGCGTGGAGGGGCCTAAGCAATTGGCTAATAGCTCAGATCTAATTTTAGTCACCGGTTCAACCGGCAACCGGGGTAATGCAACAGCGCGTCAGCTGCTTACCCATGGCTTCAGAGTAAGAGCAATGACGCACCAACCGCATAGTCCACGCGCTGCGCTTTTGGCTGCTGCCGGAGCAGAAGTTCTTTATGGAACACTCGATGATCCCGCGCTTCTCTACAATGCTCTAGACGGAGTAAGAGGAGTATTTGCCGTACAAGATTCTCGCGATTGGGACAGCGAGCGAGAAGAAGGACGTGGCAAACGCATTGCATATCTTGCGAAGGAACAAGGAGTAGAGCAGTACATATACAGCTCTGTTGCTGCTGCACCAGATGACGCCAACATTCCGCATTTCGTTGTGAAAGGAAGAATCGAGCAGACCATTCGCGATCTCAGTTTCGATTCCTATTCGTTCTTGCGTGGCACTTTCTTTATGGAAAGCTTGCTCGATATCACCATGTTTCCTGAAGTTATCTCGGGAAAACTCATTTGCCCGGTCAAGCCTGAAGTGAAAGTGCAAATGATATCTGCAGAGGATGTAGCGAAATTCGCATTGTATGCCTTCAATAATCCAAGAGTGATGAACGGGGTCGAGCTGGATCTTGCAGCCGACGAACATACGTTCGATGAAATGGCCCAGGTTTTGAGTACAGCCCTTAAGAGAAAAATCGAATTCTCCTCTATGGATGTTGAAGAATACTGCCAGTTGAGAGGATTGTCCTCCACCACGTTGCATAACATCTCACGCATCTGCGAATTCTGGGAAATGCTTGGTTGGGACGTAGACATTGGTGGTCTCATGCTCGCTAGCCGCAATTTCGGCATTGACATTAAAACACTGAATGAGTGGGCACATGGTGTTGCCACCAAATTTGGTGCACCACTCAAAATGAACATACCGGCGCAGTCATCACTGCATAACTGACCGATTCGGCATGCTATAAAATTCTTCAGAACGGTCATAACCTCTGGAGGTTGCCATGACGCATTCCGTAAAAACGGCGGAGAAAGTCCGCCTTTATCGGTCTGTTGATGAGTTTGGCATTGAATCTCTCAAGCAAACTGAACAGGACGACGATCCTCTTCACTATGGGCATGCTCGTGTACGGATGCATGCTGCCTCTC
>CAJCIF010000340.1 GCA_903970355.1 Actinomycetota bacterium | reverse complement strand
AAAAGCACGCTTGATGCAAGCTCATTTTTCAAAAGTAATTTTCAAAATAAAGAGGCGTTCAAAAATGGTCGGGCCCAATTTGTTGCCTGTGATGGTCGCAATTATCTGTCGCTTTTAACGCACCAATACGACGTTATTGTTTCTCAACCAGATGAACCCTACGTCAACGGCATGTCTGATCTCTACACCGCTGAGTTCTGGCAACTGGCAAAGAGTCGGCTCAGGCAAGGAGGAGTTTTTGCACAGTGGATTCAGCTTTACGCAATAGATGAGAAGAGTTTGACGAGAATGCTGTCCACGTTTATTTCGGTTTTTCCTAAATCGCAAGTTTTCATGTCAAAAGGTGCCGCTGAAATTATTGTGGTTGGTTTCAATCTGCCGCTCGTCGCTGAGCCAGCCAGGCTCGAACAATTCGACAACGCCAGAAACCTAATGGTCGATCAATACAAATTCGAATTGCCGCATTATCCGGATCTCTGCATAGATTACAACCGGGTTGTCACACTCTTTAAACAACCACAGTATTTGACACGTTTCGCCCAATTGGGGATTGCTGAACCAGAAGATTTTTTGGCGCAATTGAAGATGGGGAAGGGTGATTTTTCGGCTTTCGAAAGCGGAGAAAATAAAAGCACTGAGATTTACAGCGACGATAAGATGTTGCCTGAATCTGCACTCTCTACGCAGCGGTTACTGAGCGCTAAACCGCTAACCGAGAAGCTCTGCAATTTTTTCGCCCGCATGCCTTCTAAGATAAACGGTACGTTCACAAATGTTGGCGAAGTGAAGCGTGATGTCTCAGACCTCTATCACGAAATGAATTGGCGCTATCAAAATTTGTTCCGTGCAAATCGAGCCGCTCTCAACGGAGATAATTTTTCAGATGCTCGGCTTCTGGCGACGATCGCGCAAAGATTCAATAGCACCGCCATTGGTATTGTTATGCCGTCCATCACTTTTTATAATTTCAACCAACCCTTACCAAGAGCGCTGAAAGATCAAATGCCCGGTTCTCCCCTTGGCCTGGCTAATAGCGAGGACTTGCGTTTTTACGGTATCCGTTACGATCAAGTTTCCAATCAAGAGCAGGTGAAAAACTCATTTGAGGGTGCGGTTAAATTCTCGGCCAGGAACGTTCATCGGCGCGATTTAGGTGAGTTCTATTTGAATCACGACAGTGCGGAAAAATCGATTCCTATTTTTGAAGAAGCCATTAAAACTGAGCCCACCGCCTTCTGGGCCTGGGAAGGAGCAGGGTTGGCTTTTGCAATTAAAAAGGACGCTGCCAAAGCTGAGCAGTTTTTGAGGAAATCTCTTTTACTTTGTCCATCGTTATATAAGGCTCGCCTGCAACTAGGAAAGCTACTGTGTGCCCAAGGTCGTGCCGAGGAAGGTCTCAAGGATATCTATTGGGCAAGTGTGCTCAAACCGGAAGAATTTGAACCGAATCTGTACGTAACCGCCTTCTATGCTGCTAAACTCAATTGGTATAAAGCGGAGGAGAATCTTCCCCTTCTCCTAAAAAAGCTCCCTGGTGACCCGCGGGTGACTTATCTATCGACGCAAATCTCCCATCGTCGACCGATTGATTTAAAGTTCGTGGGCATCAAAGAAGACCTGGCACCCTAATTCCAAGTAAGCTCAACCACATTATTGTCAAGGGAACAAAGGGCAACAGCAAAAGTTCTAATAAGCCGGGGTTAGGTTTTTGGCAACATTTTCTCGGACGTTGTAGCATTGCAGTAAGAGCGCGGTGACGAAGACTATGCCACATAGACTTTTGGTAATAGAAGACAGCCCCACTCAGTTATTGGCCATTCGTAAGGCTCTGGAATCTGAAGACCACGTCATTTTGGAAGCTCGGAACGGAGCGGAAGGTCTGGCTCGCGCCTATAACGAACTGCCCGATCTCATCATTTCGGATGTCGTCATGTCCGGCATTAACGGCTATCAGCTCTGCCGTCTCGTCAAGAACGATTCGGAATTATCGGATATGCCGGTCATTTTGCTTACAAAATTGGATGGCTCGGTGGATCGTTTCTGGGGCATTAAATCTGGTGCCGATCGCTACATTCCGAAAGAACCAGGCTTTCCCAGTCTCATTCGCGCCGTGCGAGAGCTTCTCGCTGAAACCGATCATCATTTGCGAGTCGTTGCCGAATCCAGTCGCAATCCGACGCCGGAAGAAATCAACGGTCGTCTCAATCAGCTCCTGGAGCGCCTTCTCTTTGAAGCGACAATCGTTGATGAGGTGCGGCGTATAGGCGATGACATATTAGATCTCGAAGTAATCGCCGAAAAACTATTTGGATTGCTTGGTTCCATCCTCAGCTATCAATGTGCAGTTTTGGTAATTAATCAAGGCACCAGCGCTGTGATGCTCAGTGATACCGCCAAAGATGAACCCGACGATCAAACCAGAGGTTTCATTGCTCGTCTTGCCCTGCAAGTAGGATTGCCTCCTATTTCAGAAGATGCCGGACGCGCTTTCTCGGTACCGGAAAACGCTCTTACTCAAACAATAGATATGAGCGGAGTGAGACTCGGTTTGCTGGTAGTGATACCACACTCAAAACAGATTTATAAACCCGGCGATCAAAAGGTAATCCGTTTGATCTGCGAACAGCTTTCCGTCGTATTACGCCTCTATCAATCACACGCCCATCGCATGGGTGCCGCTGTTCCAATTAAGTAGCCGATCTGATTGATGATGGTGGCGATGTGATTAATGATGTTATGTCGAACGATGTTGGTGTGATATCGCCGCTGGCGATTTCGGTGTCATATCGAACGATGTTGGTACTAATTCAGGGGCGGCTTTAGCCGCCCGTTAAGCGATTACATTCCAATCCAAATACTTAGCGACGAAGTTGTTTTAGCGGGCGGCTAAAGCCGCCCCTACAAGCTGCACGTCAATCGCCAGACAAGCCGTTCCTACTTCTTAGGCTTTGGTTGTCGGCGCGCCGGTTTCTTTGTGGTTGGATCTTCTGGTGAATCTGGTTGTGGGTCAATTTCGCTTTCGGCAATTAGATCGATTTCGCCGTAAGTTGATCCACCGACTCTATTTTCGGTTTTTGCAGTCAGCTCGGGAGATTGGAAGTTTTCACCGTGCTCTTCCAGAAGAGCAAGCAATCGAGCATTTGTGATTTTGATTTCTTTCTGCACGCGGCTTGTTGGTGATGCTGCCGGCTTGGCATCTTTTGGTGCATCATGTGCTGGTGCCGGTTTCGTTTCTTTTTTCTCTTCTGCTGCCGGTTCTTGATTTTGTGCTTCTTCATCATCCAGATGACCGAAAGAAACTTTGGCAAGAGAAGTGGCGGCAACAGCGCGTCTGGTAGCAGGTGGCGGTGGGGGTTTGAAGCCATCGGTCTTCGGAACGACTGGTTCTTCGCTGCCCAATATTTGTTCAATTTCGTACTTGTTCATGAACCCTTTTTCAAGCAAAGCCGCTCGTATGCCGGTGCCTTTGTTGACGAGTTCCATCAGTTCTTTAAACTGTTCAATTGTTATGTTGCTTTCTTGGATGAGGCGTTGACCAAGTAATACCGCTTCCAGTTGGTTGTCTTCAATAAAGCCTTGTTTGACAAGGAAACGACCGAATTGCATTTCCGGCATTGCTTTGTGCATGTCGCAAGCAATTTCCAATTCTGTTGGTTCAAGGAGCCCAGACTCTTGCAAAAGCTCGCCAATTTTCATGGCCGATTTGGAGAGAGGACCGCCTTCTTGCTTGGGTGGTTTTGGTTCGCCCTTGCCACTGCGTATGGAGCGAAAATCGTAATCGTTGCGAGTTTTCGGATCCATAAGAATATCGTGTGCAATCCACAAGCTGCGCAGACGCTCTAGATCACGTCTGTTCTGACCTCTTGCTCCGGAGAGAAGAAGTTTGCGAGAAAGCTTGAGGAAGCTCTTGTGAATGAGTTCGTAAGAAGCGTATTGAGAGACGCCCAGCACCGCATAGACATCCTTAGCGGTATCGATGCTTGCGAATAATTTTTCAGTCTCGGCAGTTGTATCGCGATCCGGTTGTTTGTGGAGTCGCTTCGGTCTTGAGACGGGCGGGGCAGCAACATTATCAGCCACAGCCGGTTTCGGCAAATCTATGGACGGCATTTGATCGGTAATGGTCTTTCTGATGCCGCGTTCTACTACCGGGGCAGCAGTTGGTGAGAGAGTCGATGCTCCATGGTAATCATCCGAGAACAAAGCGGCCAGGTTCGGAATCTCTTCCTCGCCTTCTTCAGCTTCGGCTTCGCCGGAAAATAGCGTTGCCAGGTTGGGTTCCGGGCTTTCCAGTATTTTGGCGCCTGAAAACTCATCATCCGACGCCATGATGCCCTCCAGGGCGTCTGTGGCAATAAAGGATGAATGTGCCGGTGGGTGGGCTTCTACCGCTTCTTCCCGGTAGTCCTGCCCGTTATGATGTGAACCGCCATTGCCACCGGGTGCGGAGATGGGATTGAAGACTGGTGAGGCCATTAAACGCCCAGCCGGCGATTGATGGTTGGCCCGCAAAAGTCCAAAAAGCTGCTTGTGGGCGTGGTCCGCGCCATCTGGATCGCCAAGATCGACGCTTTGCTTTAGGGCGGCAGCAAGGACTTTGCTTTCCAGCTCGAATCGTTCTAGATCTAGGGTCTCTGGTATAGTGAGCATTCTTTAGTAGCGAGGGTAGGGCTCCGCTAGATTATTATGCCTTTCGGTGTGAACTATTACACGTCTTCCCTGCCTTTTGTAGCCTTCCAGACTTTAAAATTCTAGGATGCAAGCCTTAACTCAATTTTTGCAGGCAGCCGAGCGCCTGTCTGTTGCTCTTACTAATGAACAAGCCGGGCAAATTGAACTCTTTTGCAAAGAGTTGCAAGACTATAACGCGCACACCAATCTTGTTTCCGATGGATCGCCTGAAACAGTTCTGTCGGAGCATGTTCTGGACTCGCTTTCGCTTGTGCCGCTCATCAAAAACTCCCTCAAGGGCAAAGGTCGTCTAATTGATATCGGCACCGGCGCAGGATTTCCCGGATTGATGCTGGCGATCGCCATACCGGAGCTTGATGTCGTGCTTGTCGATTCAGTCGGCAAAAAACTAAATTTCATCACCTCTGTGCTCGGAAAACTAGAGCTCAGCCATTCCGTTCAAATTTACAATGGCCGGGCGGAGGAATTGGCGCACCAGGGGCAGTATCGAGCTCAATTTGATGTTGCCACTTGCAGAGCTGTTGGTGCTGGCATCGGACTGGTTTGTGAAATAGTTTGTCCATTTTTAAAAACGGGTGGGCATGCCTTTCTACAGAAGAGTCTGAGCCAATGTAATGCCCTCAGTGCAACAACTAGTCAAAATGCAGATAAACTTGGAGCAAAGCTAATTGACACAGTCGATCTCAGTTCTCAGTTAGGAAAACCGCATGGTGTGCTTGTTATGAAACAGATGCAACCATGTGCGGCTAAATATCCGCGCCCCTGGAATCAAATCAAAACCAAACCGCTCTTTTAGATGACGCTTTCTACGGCTTCGTCTACTTTCCAGCCTTCTGCTGAAGCTTGCACGCGCGCTTCATCAAAACTTTTATCGAGCGAAAGTTCAAGCAAGCGGCGGCGGCTTCCGAATATATAGCGCGCCCGATTGAGAAGAGCAGTTACATCGATGTAGTCTTTGGCGAATATGATGTTGTCGAGCTTGCGATACCAATCATCGCCTGCAGGTACAAGCACATCAGCGATCATCTGTCCCAGTTCTACTGCTTCCGGCTCTTTGTGGGTGCCGGCCGGCCAGGTAGCCATAATTCTGCGCGCATCGAAGCCAAGACACTCAATTCTGCCCAGGAATGCTTGAGACTGCTCATTGATTGCGAATCCCTGTTCCGAATAAGCTCTCTCTTCCTCAAGCCATAAATCACGCAAAATTTCAGTAACTGTTTTCATGTGCGGCTGCAACCGCCACATTTGCGAAGTTGGTAAATATGAATGTGCTTCCAAAAATTCCCAGGATTCATCCGTGTAACGCACTTCATATTGATGAGTATGCGCCCATGATGTCATCAAGACGCCCATCCAGATGTTGTTGTCTTTATATACTTTCGCGTACGATTTTTTGAACCACTCCTGCCACTGCTCGAAAGAATCGTAGCCGGAAGAGCGCTTCATAAGCCCATCGCGCCATTCCTTTTCATCCGGCAGCGGATCTTCAGCATGAAAGAATTCATCCCAATAAGCCGCTACTAGAGCTGGTTCCAGAATATTGCTCTCGGCTTCTCCGAATTGCTCTTTCCACAATTCCAGAAAAACTCGAATCGATTCTTCACAGCGCGAATACGGATTGGAATCCCTGAACTCCGGGTTGTGTCGCACCCAATCAATCGATGTCCGAATCAAGAAAGCTGGAATCATTTTTAAGGTATCTTGCCCGCCAAAACCTTACTGTTACCTTTAGCTGACAATAGCAGATTCGCCTTTCTTTTTGAAACCCTACCGCTGCTTGAGAACCGCTCTGGATAGCCGATTGTACCGTGACCAAGCAGGAAAATAGCAGCGGATTATTCCTAACGCCTGAGCGCCCGAGCATTGTGGGCGGACTAGGACGGGTTTCCGTTGACATTCCGATGGCGCTCAATGTGCACGCCAAGATGGATTGCCGTGTTCTTCAACCGATCACCCGATTCACGACTCGATTGCAAGCAAATCTGGCTGAGAATGAACGTTTTCGCCCTACCGGGTTGGAGCTGTCATTCAAAACTCAGGGTGGCGGCAAGCAGAAATATGCGCTCCATCAAACCTATGAGGAGGCGACGCGCACCTGGGTTTACGGCATCAAGAATGAGCTCTGGGAGCTCTTTGACCATCTTTATTTCCCGGTGGACATTCGTTTTACCGATCCGGTTCTGAATGACGCGTACGGCACAGATGCTATTTTCAACGCCAATATGATGTTCGTACGAGTAGCTTGTGCCTTTGCTCAATATTTGGATCCTGCTACAAAACTGGCTCCAGATCTCGCCATTAAGCAGTTTGACGATCGCATAAGCTATATTTTTCTGCATGATTGGTTAACCGGACAGGCCGCAGAACAGATACTGCATGTCGGTTTGGATGCTTGTACGCGTCTCTTTATGATTCACAATGTCTATGACCATGAGCGGTCGATTCAAAAAGCGGAAGCGGCAGGTATTGTGGTGCCGGCTTATGTAAAAGCGGAAGCAAAACGTGCTCTCAAAGAAGGGAAGCGGGCCTTGAAGTACTCACCATTGCGCACGGGTATTCGTGAATCTGACTGGCTGATAGTCGATGGCAATTACTTGCAAACACTAACCGCCAAAGAAACAAGGCTAAATAGCAATATTAAAGAGGAATTGCGAAAGAAAAATACGTCTGGACGCTATACGACGGTTGCCCATGCGCCGAACCGGATGTTCAACCCGATCGACAATCATTTATTGCAAGGCGATGGTTTTACTTCACTGCCATCCGACTTTTTTGCCAAGGCGCAAGAAGAACAAATTGAAATACTGGCAAAATATGTAGAGAAGAATCGCAGCGCTCTGCAAAGAAAGCACAGCAATAGCAAAAACTATTGGGGTTATTTAGCAGAGACTAGAGATGCAGTTATCTATTGCTGGGCTGCCAGATTCGAGCCCTATCAAAAGGGTTTCTTTTTACTTGCGTCCGAAGCTAAAAAGTTTCTCTTGGATCACCCAAAAGCGCAGTTGGTGATCGGCGGCGGCGGCGGAACTGATGCAGAGACGGACATTTTGGTCGATCGCTTTTTTAAAGATTTATTGAATGAAGAGAGCTTGCACGGTCGCTTTGTAAGGGCCGGTGATGTTGATGAAAGCGGTCATGTCAAAAAACTCGATGACAGAGGTTTAGTGCAGTTGCTTGCCGGCAGCTCTGCCATTATTCATCCAAGCATTTACGAACCTTATGGATTGAGTCAGCTTGAAGCGATGTGGCTTGGTGCTGTTCCGATTGGTCACGCTGTGGACGGACTGCTTTCTACAATCCGAGATGCCGACGAAGCACCGTATTTGGAGCAAGCTCCTTCACGCCCAGATCCAAGTTATGGCCAAAACGGATTTTTGATGAAGCGCATGTCGAGCCCGAAGAAATATGATGCAGCATTACGAAGGTGGGTTGCCTGGGAAGCTGGTTCCAGCCTGGCTGAACCGGTTAGCAAACCCGATCAAAGAGTGCTTGCAGAAGCCAATGCGAACTTTTTGAATGCTCTGGAAAGATCGTTCAAGGCCCTTAGCGACGAAAATTCTTATTTGCAAATTGTGCTCAATGGTATGAACTATATACGGTGCGAGCATGATTGGGCACAAATCGCCAAAAGCTATGAAACTGCAATCCGCCGCGCAAAGCGCTAGCGCAGGGGTACAGCACTGCCATGCCCATCATGCACTTTTGGGGCGCGATTGGATTCTTTGATCATCTTGGCGAATGTTTCGATGTAGAGCTTGTAGGGTTCAAGCTTTTCATAATCAGAAAGAGGAAAATCGAGGCGTTGACTCCAATTTGAATCATCGGACATGCTCGGCTGGTTGAACCGGATTTTGAGAGCAAGCAGATCCGTAATCATGAAAACCGCAAGCCAGCAGGGAGTATCCAGTACACCAGCAAAGAAGGCCTTAAGCAAGTGAAGGTCCATGCGGGTAGGCGGATTGTTTTCGTCAAGCCCAAGATAATGCATCAATCTCTGCATTTCTTTCCAGCCATCATTTCCCTCTGGTCCGTGCCATCGTTCCACCATCTGGTCGTAGAAGGTGACGAGAGGAACATGATCGTGTGTGCCCCAGGTTGCCAATTTCAATTTCGAAATCTGCTCTTTGGGAATGTAAGACTGATCGCCATCATAGAAGCGATTGAACATGGGAATGATGAAACCCGGTATGCCAAGCTTAGTTAGAGATGGTCTGCAATAGGTAGGCACAACACCAAGATCTTCAGCGACAATTCCGGCTGTGCCGGCTGCACTAATGATCATTTTTAAAAGCTTTTCGCCTTCTTCCTGATTCAAGAGCAAATTTTCTGGTTCAGAGTAATCATCGCGCGGTACAAACCTCGGCAGCTCGCCACCGGTTTTTTCCTTCGCTTCCTCTTTAGTAAGTGAGGCGAATTCCGAATTGCGTTCGGCTATCCACGGAAAGGTATAGATTCTGTAGAAGCCCAGCACATGATCGATGCGGAAGTAGTTGAAAATATTAGTGACCTTTTGCACGCGGTTGCGCCACCAGGCAAAGCCTTCGCGTTCGTGCTCATCCCATTTATAAAGAGGAAGACCCCAGTTTTGGCCCCAATTGCGCGTGAATTCATCACCCTGGAATAGGGGTTCCGGAGGAGCGCCACCGGCTCGATTTATGTCAAACAGCTGAATTTGTGCCCAGGTATCAGCGCTGTATCTGCTGATGCCAAAAGGAATATCACCCATCAATGAAATATGTTTTTCATCGGCGTAGGCTCTTACGGCATGCCATTGTTGAAAGGCGATGAACTGCACAAAGGACCAGAACTCGCATTCTTTTTTCAGGCTTTCTTTCTGCGGCGATTTTTCCAACCAGGATTTCGCTTTCTCCGGGCTTTGAAATTCTTCCTCCCAGATCGGCCAGCGTGTATCACCATCGTGTTTTGCTACAAGCGTTCTAAAAAGAGCATAGTCTTCCAGCCAATTCTGGTTTTCTTTTTTGAATTTTTCAAATTCAGGATCGCCCTTGAAATTGTCAAATGCGTTCCGGAGTAACAAGAGCTTTAGCTGCTTTACTTGCGGATATTTGACAGAGTCCTTGCGAAGTTTTGCGATGTCGTGTTCGATCAAACAGTTATCGAAAAATTCAAGAGAAAGGGATGGCACTGCCTCCGGTGACACATCCAGAAGAACGGGATCGAGTGCAACCGAACTAATCGCATTGTAGGGACTATTGTCACCACCGGTTTCGTTGATGGGCAGTACTTGCAGTATGCCAATTGCGTGCCGGTCGCAAAAATCTATGGCTTGCTTTACAGCCGTCGTATCCCCGATGCCCAGGTCACCGGTTCTGCGCAAAGCAAAGACGGGAACCATAAGACCAGCCAGTTTGCGATCGACGTCGATTGCCATTTTTAAATACCGAGTTTCTGAAAGACCCTATCGACATTCTTGAGGTAATTTTTTGCATCGAAACAATTTTCGACTTCTTCTTGTGATACCAGTTTGCGAACTTCTTTGTCCGAAAGCAGATTATCTTTGAAGCTGCCGCTCTTGCTGTTCCATGCTTTCATCGCATTGGACTGCACTAGTTTGTAGGCTTCTTCTCTCGTCAATCCTTTTTCAATCAACTTAAGCAAAACAGATTGCGAATAAATCACACCGCCATATACATCCATGTTTTCCTTCATGTTGTCCGGGTAGACGACTAAATCTTTTAAGATTGCGCCGAATCTATTCAGCATGAAATCGAGAAGGATTGTCGAATCAGGAATGATGACCCGCTCTACGGAGCTATGACTGATATCGCGTTCGTGCCAGAGCGGAATGTTTTCCATAGCGGCAATCGAGTTGGCTCTTAAGAGCCGAGCTAACCCACTAATGTTTTCGCAGCCAACTGGATTGCGTTTATGCGGCATTGCCGATGAACCTTTTTGTCCCTGCGTAAATGGCTCCTCTACTTCGAGTACATCCGTTCTCTGCAAGTGACGAATTTCAGTTGCAAATTTATCTAAGCTGGAACCTATTAATGCAATTGTGCAAATGAATTCAGCATGCCGATCTCTTTGCACGATCTGCGTTGAAATGCCTTCAGCATCAAGGCCAAGTTTGGCGCAGGTTAGTTGCTCTATTTCAGGACTGATATTCGAATATGTGCCAACTGCCCCGCTGATTTTTCCAACGGCAATATTTTTGGTTGCTTGAGCTAAACGCGCCTGATGTCTTCGCACTTCTTCAAGCCAGACAGCCAGTTTGAATCCAAATGTAATCGGTTCTGCGTGTATGCCGTGTGAGCGACCCACTTGCAGCGTATTCTTGTGTTCCCTGGCCTTGTGCAGGATTATGTCGTGAAGACTATTTAACTCACGGCTAAGAATTGTGGCTGCGCGCTTCAACTGCAGAGCCAAAGCTGTGTCAATGACATCTGAACTGGTTAATCCGAGATGGACGAAACGTGAGTCTTCACCCACATTTTCAGCAACACAAGTTAGGAACGCGATGACGTCATGCTTGACCTCTAGCTCGATTTCTTTAACACGTGCGGTATCGAATTTGGCTTTGCCCTTAATGTTTTTAAGCGCACTCTGCGGAATTAGACCTTTTTCTGCTTGCGCTTCACAAACAGCAATCTCTACTTCGAGCCAACTGTCGTATTTTGCGAGGTCCGACCAAAGCGCGGCCATCTCCGGCCGCGAGTAGCGTTCTATCAACTCAACTTCCTTGTAAAAAACGTTTCCTGCCTATTTTACAAGACAGATCAGCACCTCCGCAGCGAACCTATAGATTCCAGTCGATTCTCGCGGGTTGGTAGAATGGTTTTCCTATGAAAATACTTTTGCCTATTGATGTTTTGCATCCCTACGAGCCGCTGTTGACCGATTTACAGCGCTTCGTGCCTCTTGCCGGGGCGGATTTCAAGTTGCTTTACGTTGCGGAGAGCGCAAGCAAATTTGAGGAGTATCTCACCGGTACGGGCAAATCAGCCGTTGAAATTGATGCGCAGTTAAAGTCAAGAGCAACGAAAACCCTGCAAGACATTGCGGACACCCTCAAACAAGCGGGCGCCAAGGCCAATATAGATGTACAGCAAGGAGCTC
>CAJCIF010000339.1 GCA_903970355.1 Actinomycetota bacterium | reverse complement strand
CGGCAATGCTCTCAAGTTTTCTCCCAGTGGCGGTGTTGTGTTCGTCCGAGCCGCTGAACATGATGATCAATATGAGATTGCTGTTGAAGACAATGGGCCAGGCGTACCTCAATCGCAGCAGGACGCGATCTTTGAACGTTTTCAGCAAGGCAATCTGGAAGGTGAAGATGTTAAAGAGGGCTCCGGGCTGGGGCTTGCCATTTGCAAAGCCATTATCGAACAACACGGTGGATCAGTCGGCGTGCGCAGTGAAGGCGGTCTAGGCAGCCGCTTCTGGTTCCGCGTTCCAAAGACTACCTAGTGTGCGAACCAGAGATTGGTGCTGCTTTAGCGTGGCGAGCAATTGTCAAAATTGGCAATTGCAGACGGGATTTCCGCATTTTCAATTAATGCACTCCTGCAACAGATTTCTTGCTGCAAGATTTTATAACTTTTTTGATGATATCGCTAGTGGTGTCGATCTCTCTTAGAGTAATTCCGTAGTGAGTGACCATGCGTATGGTGTTGGGTCCAAGATCCAATACCTTGAGTCCTTCTTTATCGAGCATGTCGACAAACTGAACACCAGAAACACCCTCTATGTTGACGTCAAGCCAAACCATGTTGGTTTGAGCACGATTTTTATTTACCGTAATGCCATCAACATCTTCCAGTTTATCGGCAAGAGCGCGAGCTGTTTCGTGATCTTCCGGCAATCTTGCCACCATTTTGTCGAGCGCATACTCACAAGCTGCTGCAATCACTCCTATCTGACGCATTCCACCGCCCACAGCTTTTCTCCAACGACGAGCTTCTTTGATGAAAGCTTTTGAGCCACACAACATCGAACCAGCCGGCGTCCCCAGACCTTTCGAGAAGCAGAACTGAACAGAGTCGAATCCAGCGGTGAGATCTGCTGGTTTGCAATTGAGTGCAAGGGCAGCATTAAAAAGACGAGCACCATCCAGGTGAGTCTTCAGACTATGTTTGGTGGCAAGACGGACAAAATCTTTCGTATAGGCTTCTGAGATCGGAATGCCGTTGAAAGTATTTTCCATTGCCATCAATTTCGTGCGAGCGTAATGATCGTCATCAGGTGCAATTTCGAGTTCTATCTCTTTGAGAGACATGGTTCCATCTTCTTGATTGGGAACGACGCGCAGGTAAATGCCTCCCAGTGTCGAAGAACTGCCTTGTTCGTGCTCGTAAATATGCGAACCATTGCCGACGATTGCTGCTTCACCGCGCCCAATATGGGTCAAAAGAGCGAGGAAATTTCCTTGTGTACCGCTTTGAACGAATAAACCAGCTTCTTTGCCAAGCTTTTGTGCCGATATTTCTTGCAGACGATTTACGGTTGGGTCTTCGCCAAAGACATCGTCGCCGACTTCAGCGTTATACATAGCCTTGCGCATCTCTTCGGATGGCTTTGTGACAGTATCGCTGCGCAGATCAATTACGTTCATATTCAGCTCCTGAACAAGCAGTGCTTGACGGCTTCCGTCAATAAGCCGCCCAGTATACAAGGACAGCACATCAAAAATTGTGGATTCTTACGAATTGATTAGTTACTGAGTCCGCAGATAACCGGCGATATATAGTCGAATCAATCCCTTTTACGGTGTAAATAAATGAATCCCCTTAGAGCTATTTTTCTTTCGCTCTCGAAAATGCCACCAGCAGTTATGCTTCTGGTAATTATTGGACTCGCCGTGATCGTAACAATGTCCGTGACGGGCAAAATGGCTGAACAAGAAAACCTGAGTGGGCAGGAAACATCTTCGGACGGTTCATCCAAACAAATTGTCTACTCTCGCACGTTGATTCCAGCCGGATCAAAAATCGAATCAAAAGAACTAATAGTTCGCAAAACGAGCGATCTAAATGCATGGGAAGATGCTGCAACGTCTACATCCGAATTAATCGGTTCTACAGCGAAACACTCGATACCAGCTCACGCCCAAATTCGCAAGATTGATCTCGAATAAGCGCCGTCCACTATCTCCGTCCACCATTTATGGATGGGCTGGCTCAGGGCGTGTCATGCGGTTGTTGCTTATGAGCCATTCGTAGCAATCACCAAACATTTGCTCCAACGAGACTACTTTGTAATTGAGCACTTTCTCTGCTTTGTCGCTTTTGCAAACAATGTTGCCGCAAAGAACCTCGGCCATCTCCGGAGTGAGGGTTGGATATTTGTGAGTAAACATAGACACGAAATCAGATACAACCGCAACAGATTTGAGCACGATTGGCGGTGTCATGTTTATTTCCATTGGAACACCTAGCAGTTTGATAACAGTTTCAAAACATTCTCGATAAGAGGCTGCAGGGCCGCCAAGCAAGTAGTTCTCACCTGTCTTGCCGTGATCGACTGCTGCTATATGGGCACGGGCAACCTCGACACTGTGACAAAAACTGCCAAAGCCTGGCGGCACACCGGGAAGTGCTTTGTCCTTTACGACCTGGAAAAGACGACCCCAGTTCTTCGCATCATGCGGTCCGACGATGTTAGCCGGGTTGAGTATCACGGCATCTAATCCAGCTCTAATTGCTTTGCGAACCTCTTCTTCCGCCAGCGCTTTCGTTCTCAGATAGTTTATGTTCGAGTTTTGGCCAATCTTGCGTGTTTGTTCAGTAATGGGCTTTTTGTGCATGCCGTATGCCGCAATGGAAGATGTATGCACAAATCGTTTTGCCTTCTTTTTAAGAGCAGCATTTAGGATGTTTCTTGTGCCATCTACATTAGTGGAAGTTTGCCTTGCATTATTTGCTCGCCAGAAGCTAATGTCTGCTGCTACGTGGAACACCGCATCCACTCCATTTGGAATTGCATCAACCAGTGTTTTTTCATCGTCTATAGTTCCTGGCAAAAGATTGACGTTGAGTGATTTCAAAAAAGCTGTTTTGGATTCATCGCGATAAATGGCCGTTACATCCCAGCTTTGTTTACGCAATAGCTCGATCAAGTTGAGGCCAAGAAACCCTGTGCCACCGGTAACGAATGCATGTTTTGTGCTCATAGTTAAAAATCGAGTGATGCGGTAGTGGCATGATGATGCCAGTAAGTGA
>CAJCIF010000338.1 GCA_903970355.1 Actinomycetota bacterium | reverse complement strand
TTTCAGCTGCTTCCAAGAAGTTGGAAAGTATCCTGGCGTCAGTTTTTCTTAGTTTCAGTTGTGTGCGTTTCTGTATCTTTGCCGCCACCCTTAATTTTTACGACGGTTTCTTTTTCTTTGATATGTCCCGGTCTTCCGAAGATCATATGCAACAGCGGATGTTTAGTATCCAGAATCTGATTGGTTTGCTGCGCCGCCTTATTAATATTCTCGCTGGCATCTTGCATGTTGTTGAGTGTCTTTTTGAGGTCTGTACTAGCTAAAGCGCTGTCAACTTTTCTATTCGTGCTGCGGACATCGGTAGCTAAATTGCCAAACTTGTTCGATGTGGTGTACATGGTATCTTCGAGCTTCTCGAGTTTTGCCAGACTTCTTTCAATCACAACAGAGTCTTGCTCAAGATTGAGGGCATTTAGACCTTTGCCGATTCGGTTCAATACTTTTTCGACAACAACCGGTTCTTCACCTTCTACTATCGTTTTTTCGGTCAATATTTCTACCGGCTCGCCATCCTTTGCTCCCGCCGGTTCTATTTCCATGTATTTTGCACCAAGCAATCCGAATGTTTCTATTTCGAAACGAGAACCTTTGATAATTGGCATCACATGAGGATCCATCCGAACGGTGATTAATACATTTCCTATGCCTTTGAGATCTATCCGATCTACGGTTCCCACCCTGACGCCACTGATCGTCACGGGAGCATTCGGCTTCAGTCCACCAATTTCAGGAAAGGAAACAATAAAACGTTGTTGCGGGCCAAACGTCATGCTCTTAAACCACACCATGAAACCAGCCAGGAAGATCATCGCGCCTAACGCAAAGAGCCCTATGTACATCTCACTGGTTAATCCGGTTTGCTTTCTGGCTGACATGATTTACTTCCTTAAAAATTCGATTACAGATGAATCCGATGACCGTCCGAAACGCAAATCTGGAGCGGCATAACGCTGCCCATGGTTTGGCGGAGCGTAGATAAAACAGGTAAACAAAGAAAGAGCGATATAGCTGCACATCATTGCAAAAGTTACAGCACGCGATACAGTTCGTTGTTTCGATTCCTTTTCAGTGCGCAAGTAAATAGCTGTGGAAATTATGCTCACTGCAGGAAGAACTCCGACAAGCTTTGCAAAAAATACGATTACGTCTTTATCCGTCATTGACACATGGGCTGACTCTAAAAATTGATTTGGTGAAATGCCACCAAATATGGCGGCTGTCACCGCGGCACCGGCAAATCCAAGTATCAATCCATAGGTATCGAGCGGCAAAGCAACAACAAAAGCTGCCAGCCATCGGGGCAAAATAAAAGCGCCCGCAAATTCTTGGTCGCTCATTTCTTTGTTTAGTTGAATGTAGTCTTCCGCGACCAATGCGGCCACTCTTCCGGCCCACGCTACACCAACTGTAAGCGGACCGAGTTCTCGCAATAGTCCTATTGCAATGACTCCGCCGGCCAGTTCATCGACCCCTAATCTCTGCGTTTCCAGGACCGTTTGCAGACTAAGTGCAAGACCTACAAAGACTCCGCACATACTAATAAGCGGGAAAGATCCCGGACCCATTGTCCGGCAACTTTCGATAAAAGCGCCGCGATCGAATTGCTTGAAATTACGATGTTCCCACAATCCGAGAATCATTGAGCCCAAAAGGCTCAAGAAATCTAAAAACGGTTGCAAGAACCCTTTATTTCTTTGCGGAGTACTTTCCATGTTTGAACAAGACGCAACATTTTGTGAAAAGTGCCGGAGACCCCCAACCTTTCGTCCATTATGCCCAGACGAGCTCATTCGTGAGAAGCAGTATAATCCACTTAGCAAGTCAGGGGGTTGTGCTTTGGAGTCAGATCGTGAAGTTATACGACCAAACAAGATTGGACCGCGCAAATCGAGTTTGATCGTTCCAATCTTTGCTTTGCTTGCACTTGCCATCGTTTGTTTGATCAATCCGATCGGATGGATTGCATTTGCAATAGCGGCCGTTTGCGGTGTTGTTCTTGCTCCTTTTCTGCTGATTCTTTTTCCGTTTGTGCCTTTCATTTCGATCGCCAATGGAGTGCGAGATCGAATTTCCGGTAAGTACCAGATCAATGCAACGTCGGAAGTAATTGAATTGAGGAAGAAGGTTGCCGCTATGGACGATGAGATTCACGAACTGCGCAGGCAAATGTTGCTCATTTCAGAAAGTGCGGACTTTTCAACGCGCTTGATTGAAAACTACATTTCCACTCAACAGAATGGAAAGAAGGCATTGACTGAATTAGAAAACCAACAAGAAACGAAAAGTCGCCCCTCCACATATAGGGAACCCGGGTCAACGCCCGAAAGCTAGAAACTGCATTATGAGTAAAATCACATGCACGATCGCATGTGCAAATGGCAATGAATAGCCATGTAAGTAACATGTTCAAAACTAGCCAGGTGAGTTAAATGACAACCGTCTGGATGGCACCAGTGCATATCGATGTAGTGTGTCACTGTTCAAAAGTAACCTATAGGTGGATGCTTTTAGATGGAAAAAATATGTGTCGAGTTAATGCATCCTGTACTTGCGTTCTTAATTGTCTTCACTCCACGGATATATCCGTTCGCATCCTCAACAATATGAGAATGGCGTGCAATTGCGCACCAAAGCAAATGCATCAACGCGCTGTTATAGCGCCTGTCGGTGCGAAATCGAGTTTGCCCTGCACACAAAATCAGCCGGGGGAGCGACGTTCCATGTGATCGTTATAATCTATAGGCTACTGAAAAGGCGCTATGTCAAACATACTTCTTGAGACTGATCACCGCCCGTTTCCGCTCCCCACTGCACCATATGTAATGGCACAGACCTGGGGCGATCTCTTATTTGCGCACTGGCCAATGCGACCTCAGCAACTCGAACATTTCATTCCTCCTGGTTTGACCATCGATACATATGAGGGTGATGCCTGGGTAGGACTAGTGCCTCTGCATATGTGCCATGTGCGCTCCCGCTGGTTACCAGCGATGCCCTGGATTTCTTATTTTCTGGAGCTGAATTTGCGTACTTATGTTCGCAGAAATGATAAAGCTGGAGTCTATTTCTTTAGTCTCGACGCAGCAAATCCACTTGCTGTGAGATTTGCCCGCCAGTTTTTTCACTTGCCTTATTGGGATGCCAGAATGAGCTCCACAAAAGAAAACGGAAAGACTTTGTACAGAAGTGAACGTCGCCATGGCACACAACCGCATTTGAAATTGGATTGCGCATATCAACCAACTGGACAAGTTGTTTTATCCAGCAAAGGCTCTCTTGAAGCCTTCCTCACGGAGCGCTACTGTCTTTTTACAAGCGACCGAAATGGTGATATTTACTGCGGCAATGTGCACCATCCGCCCTGGCCTCTTCAACCTGCAGAAGCCGAATTTAGAATCAACCAAATTGGCGCTCAATACGGTTTCAACTTCAAGTCAAAACCACTGCTCCACTATTCAGCCAGCCTAGATACGGTGGAATGGCCACTCGAAAAAGTTTGAGACTTAGAATACAATTCCCTTGCTTTTTCAGACTCTCCTAGCTGCTCGTAGATTCGTCCCAGCCAATAATATGTATCCTTTTCTTTCGGGTCGATTTCAATTTCCTTATTCAAATCTGCTATCGCTTTCGGATACTGCCCAAGCTGGAAGAATGTGTATCCTCGCCAAAGATATGCCTGACCATCTCTCGGTGCTAAGGCAATGATGGTGTTGTAATCACTGAGTGCGTCCTGATACTTTTGCAATAGTCCGTATTCATGAGCACGAAAACGATATAGCCCAATTGATTTAGGATCGAGCGCGATTGCCTTTGTGAGATCGTCGATTGAAGATTGAAATTTTTCGATCTTGAAATAAGATCGAGCCCGACAGTTATAGGTAATGGCATCAGTCGAATCAATTTCAATAGCATGACTGTAAGCATCTATGGATTCGTGCCATTTCTTGAAGTCACTTTCATGATTTCCCTGCGCGGTGTATACAGCACGCAAAAATTCTGATTTTGGTCCAAATACTTCAATAGCAACTTTAACGGCTTCAGATAAGGTTTCATGCATTTTGGCATAGTCCTTCTGCAGAGCTGAAAATTCAGCACCGTAGAGCAGCGCATCAAGGTGAGTGAGTAACTGAAACTTTTGAGGATTCTGTTCCAGGTGCAGGGCCATTATTTCGCCGAGCGGAAAACGAGCCGTAGACTTTGCGTACTCATGGTACGAGTCTTCCAGAGCAGCACGATGCGTTATAAACGTAACCGCACAGAAGCAAACAAAACCTGAGAACAACAAGAGGACAATCAAACCGATCTTCCGATGTTGCGGTTTCGACGAATCCGGATTTTGCTTGTCGGCGATATCGTTCATTGCATGAATCTGATTATTCAGACTGTTTTATTCAGAAAGGACTATTTCGATCGCATGCGTTCCGCTTTGATCTGCGCTCAATAAATTGTCGGCCGCTGGTTTTTCATCAATGTTGATACTGGAAACGGTATTGCCTTTGCCTGTTATATGAATGTTGAAGATACCGTTTCGATAGTGGAAATTGCTGAGGGTAAGTTCGGTAATCGATTTTGGAAGGTGTGGCTGAAACGTAATTCCATTTGGGGCAAACCTCATTCCGAGTATACCTAACATCACCATTCGAATGTAGCCTGTGGCACTCCAACTTTGGTAAGCGCGTGCCGGCGTATTCAATGGCAGTTTATTGTGAGTTGCAGCAACACCGCCTGAAGGCATGCCGGCAATCGGTTCATAAGTCTGGTAAAACCATCCTTCCCTCAAACTGATTTCAGTAACTTTCTCAAATTCCGAATCAAAGAGATCAAAGTGTTTTGTTAACACACATGCATCTGCCCAAAAAGCTTGAATGTAAGGCCATAACAGACCGCTGTGATAGCCATATCCTCCTACTTTTGCGAACCGAGGAAAAGGTGGCCACAAGCAAGCAATGCCATATTTCGTGAGTTGAATGTGACTAAAAATCGATTTAGTTTGTTCTTCATCAGGTATGCCATAAATAATTGCAAGCGCGAGTCCGAGAGCTTCCTGGCTGTCATTGCCCGTCTCTGAATCGACGATAAATTTGTAAGTTCCGCGTTTCTCATCCCAGAATTGCTTATTGATACTTGCTTTAAGCGCTTCAGATTTGGTTGACCATTTAGGATCTGGTTCTTCACCAAGTTCCTTAGCCATTAGCTCCAAAGTCTTATAGGCTGCA
The DNA here is from genome assembly GCA_903970355.1 of Actinomycetota bacterium. Lineage (GTDB taxonomy): Bacteria > Cyanobacteriota > Vampirovibrionia > Obscuribacterales > Obscuribacteraceae > CAJCIF01. Next base: position 7,528 of record CAJCIF010000338.1, on the reverse strand, counting down.
AAATAAGCACAATTCGTCGATAGTGCATGCATTTCACCTGCAGATGAATGCTCCCCTAAAAACTTATCCGGGTAGCCTGAAATCCCGTCGCATGAGACTCCCGCGCCTCTAAACAAACCAAGAGGCTCGTCAAACATTTTACTTTCAAGCGTTTGCAAAGTCTCTTTGCTAGCCGTAAAAGCTGTTTTTAGGAATTCTTTGTCGCCTGAATACAGATATTCCTGCCATGCTGCTGGTATCCAAATAGCATCATCAAAAATTTCCCCGCTAATGGAAACCTTTCCATCCTGTTCTTCAAGTACGGCGAGCAAAGTATTTTTTCCGACGCCTGGATAAACGAGACCGATTCCGTTCCATGCATTGATAGAACCATCCCGAGTGAAGGGACTGGGGTAGCTCGCACCTGCCATTAAAATTGGGGCAGGAGCATGTAACAGTCCCAATTTTTGCGTTCGTATATTTCCGCGGCAAATTTCTTCCGCAACCATAAAAGTTCGGTCTATTTTGGAAACGTTTGTTTTAAGCTCGCAAGGCTCTTCGCTTGCAGACGCGTATGGACTGCCTGTCAAAATGCACGTTAGAGCTACAAGTCCAACAACACTCGAACTTGCAGTTTTGGAAAGCATTCGCTTATACCTTTATTTGCTTTTGCTATTTGCTTTTGCTATTTGCTATTTGCTTTTGCTAATTGTTTTTTGCAGAATCGAAAGTGCTACCTTCGGATGGCTTTTCGCTCTCCGAAGCATTGCTACCTGGAAGGGGTGCCAACGTGGGAGTCGCCTCTTTTGGCGCTTCTCTTTCGTTTGTGGTTCCTGGCATTTCAGTAGCGCGCGGAGTTACTTCGCTCGCTTCCGCTGCCGGGCTTTCAGAAGGTGGGGTAACTTCGACGCCAGTTTGGGGCAACTCCGGACTGGCTGTTGAATCTGTAGGAACGGTAGGCTCACCGTCCATTACTGCAGTTTCAGCAGCACTAGCTTTTGGACGTTTGGATATGATGGCTTGCACCAGTGGCGGTTGAATAGTTGGCACCACATAAGGTGCGTCAACGCTCGACATAGTAATTTGATCGAAATTGATATCTTCATTGGCAATAAGAGTAATGCTGCTGTAGAGATCTCCAACAGAGGCATCTACTATCATGCCTACACCGCCTAAATCATTGCGCAGCATGTTTGCATTTGAACTATTGCCGTTTTGATCAATAATTTTGCTTTTGCCATTCAAAGTTGTACCATCGGCAGCTTTTCCAACGATAGTAATATAGCCGAGTTTGTGTAACGCTCTCGCTAACTTGTAACCCAAGTTCGTGTCTGAGGTGGCATTTTGAATACAGACTGAAATATTTCTGCGACTGGCCACATATTCTTGGCCGGGATCAGCCAGTTGTGCCACCAGAGTCTTTGCGTCTGCGCCGGCAAGCCAATCTCCATTCCCGGAAAATTGTCCTGGCAGCATTACAAACTTCAAGTTTTCCTTAGTAACAGTGTGAGCGAAATTGATTGATTCAATCATTTCCATTTCAGACATATCAGTCTGAATACTCTTTTTGCCGATTTCTATAAGGGCCGGCACATGCATCCAGGAACGTGGATCCATCATCTTTCTGGCCACAGCTTGCAGAAACAACTGCTGGCGCTGCACTCGGCCAATGTCGCCGAGATCATCATGACGGAACCTGACAAAACCCATGGCTTGATTGCCGGTCAGCGTATGCCAACCTGGGTCCAGATCAATTTTTAGCTTACCGGACCAGTCCATGTACTTCATCTTTTTCGGTATTTCAACCGTGACGCCACCAAGCTCATTAACGAGATCAACCAGTCCTGAGATATTCATCACCACGTAGTGATCGATGTTCACATCAAGAAGTCCAGAAACAGCTGTCCGTGCGCAATCAGGGCCACCGACAGCATTAGCAAAATTGATTTTTTGGATACCGTATTTACCAACATAAGCTTCAGTATCGCGAGGAATATGCAACACAGATATTTTGTTGTGCAGCGGATTCAAAAAGACAAGCATCATAGTGTCCGAACGGCCGTTAAGAGCGGCGCGATCAGCAAGAAGCTTTCTGCCGTCCTTCTCATAGACAACATCTGTGCCCATGAAAAGCACCGTCATCGGATGCGTCAAATTTCCAAAAGGCAGGCTGGGCATTTGAGGTGCGAAGGGACCAAAAGGCAGGGAGCCCGACCCCATAATATTAAAGCCGCTCTGTACCCTCCCTGGTCCATAAAAGGCGAAACCCAGAATGACAGCAATAAAAATCAGTCCAACCATGAGCATCGAAAGGAAACGACGCAACGGCAAGTCGTTGATAGATTGTGAGCCGGCTGTGGCCTTGGTCGTTTTTTTGTCAGCTTCCAAATTCTGGTTCCTTTAAGCAAGATGATCGATTCAAAAACCGCAGTTTTTATCAACCTGCCGCTCTTATTTCATTATTCTGCGATCTCGGCCCCAACTTCGCATGAGTCGTGCTCTGCAGAATACATTCTTGTACTAAAACGATCTCCGCCTCGGACTGGGACTGACGAAAGCGCTATCTTACTAAAAACGCGCAATTCTTGGGCTGGATAATCGTTAGAAAAAGAACCTTGCACGGTAGCCACTCCCGGCTGTGAGGCAGTCAAATGCAGATAACTCACAGGTTAGCAGGTTTTATGAGATCGAACTCACGAATCGCGCTTTTCCCAGGCTTTGATTACGGCTTGCGCAACAGCATTGTGAACTTCCAGATCCAAAATGCTCGGAGCAAGATTATCGGCCTTAGTTTGCCCTGCAATAGCAACAGCAGCCGCTATCTTCATTTCTTCCGTAAAGCAAGTTGCACCAGCCGCTAGAGCTCCTTTAAAGAGACCCGGGAAAGCAAGTGCATTGTTTATGGTTCTGCCATCGGCAGCGAATCTGGCTCCATGAGCTTTCGCCACCTCCGGTCTAATTTCGGGATCAGGATTTGAAAGAGCCAGAATCACCTGACCATGGCGTATCATCTCGGGTTTGATTAACCCGGGCACTCCTGTTGTCGCCAATACAATGTCCGACCCGCCCATAACGCCTTCTAAGTTGGTGGGATGTCCGCCGAATTGTTTTAAGCGCGACATTGCTTCATGCTTCAAATCGGTTCCGAGAATTTCCTTAATACCAAAGGAAAGGAGCAGTCTGGCAATAGCTGTACCGGCTGCACCGAGACCGATTACACCAATTTTGCAATCGCGTAACTTAACGCTCAAGCGGTTGGAAATTGTAAGTAATGCACCAAGCACAACCACTGCCGTCCCATGTTGATCATCATGCAACACTGGGATGGCCAAGCGCTTTTGCAGTTCCGTTTCGATTGTAAAACATTCAGGAGCGGCTATGTCTTCTAATTGAATTGCACCGAAGGTTGGTGCAATGCGAGTGATTGTTTCAATTACGACGGCTGGATCTGCTGATTCAATCAAAATTGGAATTGCGCTCAGGCCGACCGTCTGTTCGAAAATGACCGACTTACCCTCCATTACAGGCATACCTGCAACCGCGCCAATGTTGCCAAGCCCAAGGATGGCAGTGCCATTTGTGACGACCGCCACCGTATTTGGTATCGCAGTATAAAGTCTGCTTTTACCAGGTTCCTCTTGAATGATTTTGCAAATTTGGGCAACACCAGGCGTGTATATTTTCCGCATGGCTTCCAGACTGTCCAGCTTGATGCGGCTTTTCATCGCAACTTTGCCGCCTTCGTGTATACGTTGCACCGGGTCGCTCACAGACTCAACGCGAACACCTTCCAGTTGTTCCACCGAGTCAAGAATTTTCTCCAGATGTTTTTCATCTATCAGTTGCAGACTGATATCACGCATGATGTAATCTGGTCCCTGGGCTGCAATGTTAATCTCGCCTATATTGGCTTTCAGTTCTCCAAGCACTGTTGCAATGCGACCTAGATAACCGGGTTGATCGACAACGCGCAATCGAACAATACGCAAAATCTTCGGAGCAGCCTGTGCTGCGTAGGAAGTTTCTGGTGTAGATAATGTGGTCATATTTGATGGAATTCTCATCGTCAAAAAAGATATTGGATAAATAGCCTAGCTCAGATTGGCGCCAGTAAAGGTATTTGAGACAACATCCGCGCCAAATTCGTAATCACATTTTTGCTAATGAAAACTACAACTTTTATTAATAAGACCTCGTTATACTGTTTTGGTCATGAATCTACCCCCAAAGAACCTCATCGCCACGCTTGTTCTGCTGCTCGTTTGCGGCGAACAACTTTCGTTGCAGCCTCAGTTATCCTCTTTCGCACTGTCTGCCCCTGCTAGTTCTTCTGGCAACCCAAAAGTACCCGCTCCCGCTGCACAAAGTGCGCCGGCAACTACCAGTCCGATGCCAAGCGGCAGCCCGTCTACCTCTGCAACAATCGAATATGACGAAAGTATCGTGCCCGATGTCAGTGATGCTCCGCCAACAAACGTTGTGGATTCACTCAATCAGGCCCTTATAGATAGCCCACGAGCAGCAGCAATAAGAGCGCAATTTGGCATTACAGAAGCGGGATATGCCCAAGTAACTGTCGTGCCCAACCCGGTATTTTTCTTCGATCGTGGTCTGGTGGCAGAACAAGAAAACAGAATCGGACCAATACTTACTGAAGAACCGCCGTGGAAGCTATATTTTCGCTGGTTAACTCAAAAGCGCCTGGTAGACCAAACGCGCTTTGATTTGATGACCCAACTTTGGCAACTGCGCTCAGACACACGCAGAGCTTATACAGAAATTGTCGTTGCTCAAGAAACTCTCAAGACGCTAAATGAACTTTACGACCTCTCGGCCAAGTTAGAGTTTGTAGCCAGCAAAAGATATAAAGCCGGCGATGTGCCTGAGTTGGATGTTTTGAAGGCAAGACTGGCTACCGAGCAAGCCGCAACCGACAAAATAGTTGGTGCCCAGAGAGTGATTCGCGCTAGACAACAACTGAATGTCTTGCTGGGCAAACCAATTGACAGACCTCTCAATGTGCCACCATTACCGGATTACACGGGTGGTACGGGCACAAAATTCAACCTGCAGGCTCAAAAAAGCGATGTTCTACCCGATCCCAAAGAATCCGTTCCGCCACTGGCGCTATTTCTCTCAATGGCTGAAGACAATCGGCTTGAGCTAAAGAGTTTGAATCAGCAATTAAAAGTAAATGATGCCAATTTGAAAGGTGCATATGGAAACATGATTCCCAACCCAACCATTGCCGTTGGGAAATCCTATGCAGGCAACCTTCCTACCGGTCCCAAAATTACAGCCGTTTTCTTCACGATCAACGTTCAGTCACCAACCTCCAATTTCAACCAGGGCAACATAGTTCAATACAGAGCAACTGCAAAACAACTGCATTATCAAATTCAGTCTCAAAAAAACCAGATATCCGCAGGTGTTTCTAGCGCATATCAAACGATGTTAGGAGCAAGAGCTAAACTCTTTACTTATCAAGACCACATCCTCGCTGACTCTTACGAAACAGCGAGATTGGCAAGACGAAGCTATGAAGTCGGACAATCGGATATAACTGCCACTCTTGCTGCCCAACAAGCTAACGTTCAGATACGTAGTCAATATCTTGATGCCGTCTCGACTTATCAACAGTCATTTACAGATCTGGAACAGGCATGTGGAACGCCTTTGCAGTAAATCTTTTGAGATGAATGAGCGGTAATCAGTCACTCCCTAAATAGTTAATATTGCCCGGCTATACTTGTTTTGCGATGAAACTCCGGGTATTTGGACTGATTGTCATTCTTAGTTCGCTCTGCATTTCACCATCCGTATACGCCGAAAACGTAGCACGGGAGGGCGAAGAAATGTTGGGCGAAAAATGGCTTATTGCTGCCGGTCCAATGATGCGTCCGGCCGGTACCGGTATGCCGGATATAACGCCAACTTCTCCATCGACTTCTCAACCCCCTCCTCTTCTCCAGGCTCCGGGACAAACGATTGCACCAGCAGGGTCATCACAAGGATCACAACAGATAGAGTTATTTCCTATTGCACCAAAGCCTGCTGAACAACCTCAACCAGAACAACCAGCTAATCCATCTGGAACACCATCTGGGGCAACACCGGCCGCACCATCTGTGGCGCCATTGAATATGGGCACAATTGAATACACCGAAAATCTCGCTCCGGTATCAAACCAAGCTGGGCTTTCATTGGTTGCAGCACTGAATGAAAGTCTGATAAGCGGCCCGCGCGCTGCAGCTATCAGAGCGCAATTCGGCATTGCCAGAGCAAACTACGCTGCCGCAACACAGCAACCCAACCCGATATTTTTCTTTGACCGAGGTTTAGTGGCAGAACAGGAAAACAGAATAGGTCCGGTATTAACAAGCGATCCTATTTGGAAAATTGTTTTTCGATTCCTGATCGCAAAACGACTCGTTGCGCAGACAAAAATTGATTTGCTGACCCAACTCTGGGCCTTACGCACTTCTGTTCGCAAAGCTTTCGTAGAGCTTGTGATCGCCCGCGAAACTCAAAAAACCCTTGTAGAGCTGTATCAGCTCGCCCGCAATCTCAGTACCGTTTCTGAAAAGCGTTTTAAAGCAGGAGATGTTGCCGAACTGGATGTCTACAGAGCAAGGCTGGCTACAAACCAGGCCGCCATTGATGCCGGTGTCGGCTTGAAAAGAGTTTCAAGAGCGAATCAGGCTCTAAACGTTTTAATGGGTCGCCAAACTGAAGGCGGTTTAGAAGTAGCTGCATTGCCGGAATTTATTAGTGGTGCGCAGAACGTCAAAATGCGAATAGAAAAAAGCGATATCCTTCCTGATTATGAAAAGCCAGTGCCACCATTGAATGAATTTGTAGATCGCGCTATGCAAAATCGCCTCGAACTGAAAAGTCTGGCGATGCAACTCAAAGTAAACGAAGCGAATCTTGCAGGCGCATATGGCAATGTTGTGCCAGATCCGAACATTGCACTCGGCAAATCTACGACCGGTAACCCCGGCATACAAGTGCCAACTGGTCCGAAGTTGACAGCTGTCTTTTTCACAGTCAATGCAGAAATGCCAATGTCTAATATCAATCAGGGACAAATTTGGCAATTCAAAGCCACTGAGAATCAATTAAAATATCAAGTTCTATCGCAGCGCAATCAGGTATTGGCTGACGTATCTAGCGCATACAACAATTTGATTGCCGCAAGAAAAAAGATTCATGTCTATCAAACAAAATTGCTTGCTGATTCCGCCGAAGTAGCGCGCTTAGCAAGACGAAGTTATGAGGTTGGGCAGTCCGATATCACTGCAACCTTGCAAGCGCAACAAGCTAACATTCAGGTGCGAAGCTCATACCTCGATGCAATCAATTCGTACGCCTCCGCGTTTGCAGATCTTGAATTTGCCATTGGTAAGCCGTTGCAATAGGGAAAAGTTTTGAATTCTACAATTATGAAAATTCAAATAGCTCTATTCATGACTGGCAGTCTCGCTTGTTCTCAGGCTTTTGTTTGCGGCGATGCATTGGCAGACAACTCACAAAATCGTCCCTTCTT
>CAJCIF010000337.1 GCA_903970355.1 Actinomycetota bacterium | reverse complement strand
TTTTGCACAGCCGCTTCCGATTCGTTATCGAGAGAGCTTGTCGCTTCATCAAGAATGAGGATGGGAGCATCTTTCAAAATGGCACGAGCGATGGCAACACGTTGTTGCTGACCACCGGACAACTTAACGCCTCTTTCGCCGATCATTGTTTGATAGCCATCTTTGAGATTCAAAATAAAATCGTGGCAGTATGCAGACTGCGCTGCACCCTCAATTTCGGCTTTAGTTGCATCCAACTTGCCCAGTCGAATATTTTCTTCGACAGTCATATTGAATAAAAAGTTGTCTTGTGTCACCAGTCCAACTTGTGAGCGTAAAGACTGCATTGTATAAGCTGGCAGCGGGTGTCCATCTATCATTATTACGCCCGTAGTCGGGTCGAAGAAGCGCGGCACCATATTTGCAATTGTTGATTTGCCACTGCCTGAAAGTCCTACTAATGCAATCATTCTTCCCGGCGGAACATCGATGTTTATGTCCTGCAAAACCAGATTGGTGTGTCCCGGATAACGGTATGAAACTTCAACAAACTGCAGGTGGTGCGGTTCATTTTCCAGTCGGACAGCATTGGGGCTATCAATAAGTTCCGGTTGAATATCGAGCAATTCAAAAATGCGTGCCGCAGCAGCAAGCGCCGGCTGCAGAACGCCATTTATCCGTCCAATGTTTTTGATTGGTGAATAGAGAAGCAAAAGTGCAATTACAAATGACGTAAGAGCACCCAATGTCATTTGTCCATGCGTAACTTGGTAGCCGGCAACCCAAATGACAATTGCTATTCCCGAAGCACCGATCATGGCAAGAACGGGAGAAAGCATGGCTTCAGCGCGAACCGCTTTGATCGTATTCTGAAAAAAGTTAGCGTTTGTTTGTTGAAACCGCGCAATTTGATGATCTTCAAGATTGAAGGCGTGTACTATTTTTGCGCCTTGAATCGATTCTGAAAGAACAGACACTAGATCACCAATGGCTTCCTGCCCACTGCGAGCCGATTTTCTAATGCGTTTCCCGAATATCGAAACAGGAACGACAATCAATGAAAGGATGCTTAATGCAATCATGCTCAACCAGAAGCTTTGCAGAACGAGCACTGCTGCTAGCGATAGAAGAGTGGTAGTGCGGCTGATGAGCGATTGAAATGTTTGCGATATAGCATTTTCAACTACTGCCACATCGTTGATCATTCGACCGATGAAAACACCGGAAGATTGGCTCTGGAAGTAATGAAGTTGTTGTTTTTCTAAATGCATAAAGACTTCTTGTCGCAGATCTCGAATGGCTGCGCCGCCTACAAATCTTATGCAGTAGGTTTCAAAAAATCTAAATATTCCTTGCAGGAACGCAACAAGCAAAACGGCTACCGGCACCCAAAACACAAGATTTTGCCTGCCGTCGATGAAAATTTTCTGCAATCCTTGTCCAGCCAACCAGGCGATTGCACCATCCATAGCGCCATAAGGGATGGCCGCGAAAAGACCGGCAACAAACATTGGCCAGTACGGGCGGAGGTACTGCAGCAATCGAAAATATGTGCGGTTATGTTCGCTGAAGATAAAGTTTTTCAAGTTTTCGTAATGAGATCCTGTAGTTTAGCGACTTTCAATATTTCTTCAGCACAAGCAGAGGCAAAGTCCCCTTCTCCTAAATGGTCGCGCAGGGAGAGCAGTTCAGCTGAAATCTCTTCCCTTAACTTCGGCACATCCAGCAAGTCGCGACTGTATTTTACGAGTTGTTCAGCCCGACAATCCAGTTGAATTAGTTCAGGGACGAGTTCCTTGCCGGCTAGAAGATTAGGCCAGGACACGCGTCGCACTCTTTTCAGACCAAGAAAAATAAAGTAACTGAGCCAATCGCCCCTATAGAAAACGAGCATTGGCTTGCCTAGCAGTGTTACTTCAAGGGAGGTTGTTCCGGATTTGGCCCACACAAGATCACACGAAGCAAGAAGTGATTGATTCCGGCTAGCGCTTACATATACAGGCTTTGCATTTCGGCCGGCATCCTTGGCACTCGCCAACATAAGGCGAATTTGATTGCCTAAATCTTCGTTTGCTTCCGAGATTACAAATTGCACCCTCGGCCTTTCTGAAAACAGCCAGTTCATACCTTCTTGAATGACAGGCATCAAAACTTTTATCTCAGATTTGCGGCTGCCTGGAAAAATTGCAATGATCGGATCATTCGGTCTGAGACCGTTAGCAGCACAAAATTCTTCGCGGCTAGACCCGGAAAGTCTGAAGGATTCAACATCTTGAGCGAGAGGATGACCGACAAATCGAACCGGTACTTTGTGCTTTTCGTAGAGTTCTCGTTCAAAAGGGAAGATGACGAGCATTTTTGTAACAGTGTTGGCAATGGTTTTTATGCGCCAGGGGCGCGAGCCCCAGACTTGCGGCGAAATAAAATAGAGAACCGGCAGTGATTTAAATCTTTCTCTAATTCCTTGAGCCAGAGCCAAGTTGAACCCACCGTAATCAACTAGGAACACGGCTTGCGGCTTGCGCTTTGCTATTTCACGAAGCATACGTTCGCGCAATTGAGCTAAAAACGGTACAAGTTTGAGCACACCAACTATGCCAATGCTTGAGAATTCCTTGCAGTCCAACAAGAGTTCCGCCCCTTCGCGTCTCATGTTTTCACTGCCGATTCCCCATACTTTGAGGTCCGGTGCGGATTCTTTTAGCTTGGCGAGAACCTTGCCGACATGCCGATCAGCTGAAAGATCTCCAACAATAACGAGCAGCGAGGGAGCATTCTCGTTCAATCAACAGTTCCTTTGTGCATTGCTACGGAGCCGAATGCCAGGGGTTCGTAAATGATGTTCTGCAATTTTGCCGCTTTAAAGATCGCCGTGATGCCATCCGGCTTGGGATAAGTCTCAAGTGAACTCGGCAAATAAGTATACGCCGTTCTATCGTTCTGAAGAAGCTGACCCATTATCGGCACGATATGCCGAAAGAAGAGATAAAAAAGAGGTGCAAAGAATATGCCTTGGGGATGACCGAGATCGAGGTTCACAACATTCCCGCCCGGCTTCACTACCCGCGCCATTTCTGCAATGCCTTTCGGTAAGTCGCTAAGATTGCGCAGACCAAAACTGATAATTGCACCATCGAAAGATCGATCGGGAAAGGGCAATTGCTGCGCATCGCCTTTCACCCATTCAATTTTTGCTGCCTTTGCTAATTGTTCGGCAGACTGATGGCGTATACGGTGCCTCGCTACGTCCAACATGTTGGCTGAAAAATCTAATCCAACTACTTCACTGTCTGGACCGACATTCTCTGCAATGCGCAGGGCAAGATCTCCTGTGCCGCAACAGACATCAAGATACCGACCACCTCTTTTCGGATTGAGGGCGGCTATGGCGTGACGCTTCCAAAATCGATGCATGCCAAAGCTGATTGCATCGTTGGCACGATCGTAACCGCGCGCAATTCGATCGAATTGCTTTTCAACGTAATCCGCTTTTTCCTCGGCAGTGGGCAGCTCGAATGGCATCTGAGGAAATTAATGGACGAACCCAAAACCTAGAACGACACAAATTAAGCCAAATACACCGGCAACAGACC
>CAJCIF010000336.1 GCA_903970355.1 Actinomycetota bacterium | reverse complement strand
CTCTAAAATTTGCTTGTCCGTAAATCGACTGCTTTTCATTTCTGAACCTCCGCACGGGAATTGTCCTGCATCTTGGATGTCAGGAATGCCCTTTGTGGTGGCCCTAAAAATGGGGGCCATGTCACAATGCCATGCCCCTACATTATTCGCCCGATATAAAAATTGGCAGGCAATGCCATGCCCCTACATTATTCGCCCGATATAAAAATTGGCACGGCAGTGCCATGCCCCTACGTTATCGCTGCTTGCACGAGTTGGCAGACTTCGTCTGCACAACCCCACGAAAGTGTAAATCCGGCTCCACCGTGTCCGTAGTTATGCACAATCGTGCAATTCTCGCTTACTTTCTCGGCCTCTAGCCTGACTTCAAAACGGCCGGGTCTCAGTCCCACAATATGACTGCGGACTTCCGAGCGAAGATTTAACTCCTTCAATATTTTCGAGCATCGATGGAATATTTTCATGCTCGTTTCTAAATCAGGTTCAAGATCCCAATTGTCTACTTCTGCTGTTCCACCAATAATGCAATCTGCAGATCGGGGAACGATATAGGACAATTCAGGTTCTTCACATACATAGATAGTTTCAGAAAGAGTAGGTCCAACCGAGCTAACTTGTCCTCGAATTGGATAAACATTCTCATCCTTACAAAAATCGCGGGCACCAATGCCGGTGCAATTAACGACAATCGTGTCGGGTTTGCATACCTCGGCCAACTCCAACGGACGTTCACATCTTTCTACAGTACCGCCGTTATCCTGAAAGCGATTGAGCAAATACGGCATATAGAGCGGCGTTTCGATCTTAGGCACACTCAAAACATAGCCGCATTTGAAACCGTCCGGAAGTTCTTCAGGAGTTGCTTTGCGAAAGTCTTCTAAGAGATCTGCCCATTTTGGTGGCGGCGATTCTTCCACGAATAGATCCATCAAATTGGCCATGGTTACCCCAGAACCTTTGATCTGAATCTGCCCCTTAAATTCCGCAATGCTAGCCATAATCCATTTCTGGACGCGTTCCCAAGGCTCAACCTTGTAGGGATAAACAAAGGCAGCGGCGGTGTCCGATGTTGTTCTTGGTGGTAAATGATGCGCGAGCAATCGGACCGGAAAGAATTCTTGCAAACGAATTGCACAGCTCAATCCCGATACACCACCACCAACTACTACAATTTGAGGATCCGGCATTTAGCTTCAACTCTTTCACTCTGGCGGTCTTTAAAAGCCCGATTTCCGAACCGGCACCAGTAGCGGTGTCAAATTGTAGCAGGATTGACTGCGGCGCTGGCAAGTGGGTCAAACGAACGAGCCCACGATTCATACCGCCAATAAACAATACTTAAAGACCATGCTTATCGGTCCGGTTAATATTGACTACCCGAAAGCATCGTTGGTTGAGGAATCCCGTTGAATTTCAACTCACTGAAATACGCTGTATTTCTGCCGGTAGTATTCGCTCTCTTTTGGCTCTGTCCAGCTCGCTTCCGAGTGCCGATATTACTGCTCGCCAGCTATGTCTTTTACATGGCCTGGCGCCCCATCTATTTGCTTTTGATACTTCTCTTGACAATAGGCAATTATTTCTGTGCCTTACAAATTGCAAAGTCTGAAAAACACAAGAAAGCCTGGTTAGTTGCCGGCATCGTCGGAAATTTGGGCACTCTTGCCTATTTCAAGTATTTCTATTTTTTAGAAGATGTAATTTCTCTGATTACAAAGCCGTGGGGTGGCGATTTTCACAAGATCGCAATTGAAATCATCCTTCCGCTCGGAATCTCCTTTTTTGTATTCGAATTTATTCATTACATTATTGATGTTTATCGGGGCAGCAAGCCCGTAACGAATTTTCTATCTTTTGCGCTTTTCCCGAGCTTTTTTCCAACCCAGATTGCTGGACCAATTAAGAGATTCCAGGACTTTGTACCGCAGCTCACTCAGGACTACAATCTGACCGTTGCAGATTTCGATGAGGGTGTGTTTCTTATTCTTGCCGGCTTATTCAAAAAAATGCTTCTTGCCGACAACCTCGCTGTTTTTGTGAACGGTGGTTTTAGCAATATTCAGTTGTTTAGCGGTTTTGATATGTGGTTGTTTGCGATCGCTTTCAGCTTTCAGGTCTATTTAGATTTCGGTGGTTATGCAGATATCGCGCGCGGTTCAGCCAAGTTGTTCGGATATCGGGTGCCTGTAAATTTCGATTTTCCGTATGTGGCAGGCAGTACGACGGAGTTCTGGAATCGCTGGCATATGACCCTTGGAAGTTGGCTCAGGGATTACCTTTATATTCCATTAGGCGGTTCGCGAACTGGAAAGTGGAATACCAGCCGCAACCTCGTCATCACGATGGTGTTAGGTGGACTATGGCATGGCGCTGAGTTTCACTATTTGCTGTGGGGCTTGTATCAGGGCGTTTGCTTAGCAATAAATCGTGAGTTCAAAGCAATGCGCGGAAATTGGACAGGCTTCTCCACGTTCCTTGACAGTGCCGTTGGAAAGCGCGCTTCTATTTGCTTTACCTTCTTTGTGACGGTTGTCGGAATGGCAATATTCCGGGCGCAAGATTCTACTGCAGTTGTTGCAGTTTTGAAGAAAATGCTTTTCATCGACACCACATTTGGTGCAACTAGTAATTTGGTCGCAGTCAATTACCCACTCATTTATCCTGGCGCTTTCCTTTTGATTCCGATTTTGCTTCTCGGGCAATACGTTTGCATAAAAGTAAGAGACTATGTTCGCGAGAACCAACAGCCCCTTTATTTGCGGGCCGCCTATGGCGCCCTACTAATTTTCACAATAGTGGCATTTGCCGCTGACAATGCACCAAGGTTTATTTATTACCAATTCTGAGTTAACGTGAGCACAACTAAAACACCAATCCAAGTATTATTCAGCAGCGCTTCGTTTTTAGCGCTTCTTATGTTTGCTGTATGCGATATCGGTTCGCGTTTTGTGTTTAAAACGACCAATACAAAGATAAGCTATGGTGAGCCCTATCGAAGCAGAATTTGGTGGGCCGCTCGTGATTACTTAGGTCAGAAAGAAGTTCCGGATGTTGTTTTGTTAGGTGCATCCGATATGACCTGTGCCGTTTACCGTGCAGAAGCAACTTTATACAACAGACCAGAGCACGAACTATCAAACCATCACAGTGAGTATATGCAGCGCCAATTTGCTGCTCTAAATTGTCCGTACAAATCTGCATTCTGCATGGCAATTCCTGGCCAGATGCCTTCTGATGCATACTTCATTGCTAAGACTTTGCTTTCCAAAAATACCAAACCTAAAGCAATTTATTTGAGCGTCACTCCCCGCTCTCTCTATGACGCCACATTTGGCGATCCTTCCAGTACGGACATATACAAGTTGATGAGTAAGCTTGGCGGAGTGGAAGAATATGAACTCGCTACGCGCAACTCTCTCTGGGACAAGGTCGATTATTTACTTTCAAGAGCTTCAAATATTTATGGTCACAAATGGGATTTCGTCTCCATGCAGCACAACGTAGTGCATGACATAAACAAAGTTGCTTTCAATCAGAATTTTGGTGTCATTCATACGCCGATCACCATCCGCAAGGCATCTTTGATGGAACTGCCTGAAGACTTCACACCAGAGGAAGTAACTGATTTTCCATACGATCCCAAAACAGCCGTGTTCGAAAATAATATTCCTGAGTACAGAGCTCGATACAAACAATTCAAGGAGAGTACTCTTATTCAGCAAGTAGCCTTCCTGAAAGACCTCTGCGAACTCTGTAAGAATGAGGGGGTTTTGCTGGTAGTAGGAAATTCGCCGGTGACAAATGAAAATCGGGCGATGATTCCGAAACCGGTTTACGATCACTATCTATCTGAGGCATCACGTGTGGTGCGTGAAAATGGTGGCATGTTTGAGAATCTCGACACACCAACATTTGAACATGACGATTTCTTTGATTCGATCCACTTGAACGGCAAAGGCGGGCAGAAGTACCTTAAGCAAATTGCGACTGTACTGTCGCAAACGTCCACGGTAGCTTCAGCAGGAAGTTCGAGAGCGAATTAGTGGTTCACTCTTCCCAATCGACGAAGAAGGTTTTCGTAATGCTTTCGACTATCAGCATCTTCAATATCTTCAATATTCATACGCATTAAACGAATAACGAGAACTTGCCCGTCCCGCAAGATTGTCAAATCTACCGGCGTGTCTGGCTTACCTGTAACAATCTTCCAAAATTCCTTTTGGGCTTCCATGCCACTCAGGACGTGATCGTTAGCTTTCATTACCTGATCGCCTGGGCGAATGCCGGCAATTGCTGCCGGGCATGTTGGATAAACTTCGACGATTTCAGGTTGATGTTCTCTAGATTGCATGAGCCTTACGCCGATGACACCATATTGCAATTTTCGAAATTGATCCGCTTCAGCTTTGCTTTGCTCTTCGCTTACGTGCCCATCAAGCAGCTTCGTTGATGCCTCAGTCAACTCATTTGGTTCTGAAGCATCAGGCTTGGATTGTGTTTGATTCGATTCGGAATCGGCACGGGCAGTACAAATGCAATAGTTAGCCTGAACATAAAACAGCAAAACCATGCAACAAAGTTTTTGAAGCGGGAAATTCATCCGGTTGTTTTTTGCAGCATTTTTAGTTCAGTGCGTTTTTGTAATTCTTCTTTCGTGATGATTTCCTGGCGTGTACCAATCCACCATTGATTGCCACAATGATCTTTGACACCACCGTTGCGATCGCCGTAGAACTGGTCTGTTGGTTCCATTACTGAAATGCCTCCGGCCGCAATAGCTTGTTTATAGGTGGCATCGGTATCTTCAACGTAAAGGTAAAACATTGCAGGCATCGGTGAATGCTCGCCTCGCGCTTCGCCCATCATGACCATCGAATTACCTATCTTCACTTCCGCATGTGTCACCATGCCGTTCACTGTAATCTCTTCAACAATCTCAGCGTTAAACGCTTTCTTGAGAAACTCGATAAGCTTCGGAACGCCTTCAACAATCAAATAAGGTGTTACGGTGTGATACCCATCTGGTATCGGCTTCACTTTGCTTGACATCACAAAGCTCCTTTAAGTTGCAGTTACATTATTGGAGCACATAGTTGCATCACTTGTAGAGCGTTTCGAGACTTTTGTGGAGTTTGATTGCAAGCGGAGATGCCGCGTTCTTATCAGTTACCACCTCAATGTACGATCCACCTTTTGATTGTTCCGCCTTCTTCAATGCCTCATCAAACTCCGCACACGTTGTCACACGTGATGTAAACCAACCATCTAAGCCCAAAGCATGCGGAAGTTCTGTATAACGCCAGGACACAATATCGTTGTATTCAATATCTGGCTCCTTGCAGAGAAGACGTTCGATCAGATAGCCGGAATTGTTGAGAACAAAAATAATCGGTTTGGTTCCGTAGCGCGCAAACTGGCTTATCTCCTGCGCGGTTAGTTGGTGAGAACCATCTCCCGTAATGAGAACGACACGACGATCTGGTGCGGCAACCGTAGCACCAAAAGCCGCCGGTGTTGCCCAGCCGATCGAACCCCAGAGTGTTTGATTGTGGAAGGAAGCGCCTTTTGGCATAAGCGCAAAACCTAAACCCATCGAAGATGTACCAGTTTCCGCTATGAGAATGTCGTCTTGTTTGAGGAAACTCGCCCAGCGCGGGTAGAGTGCTTCAACGCTAATGGGATCGTCACCTTTTCCGCTGAGCGGACCCAATGATTGAATCTCCAATTTATCGGTGCGTTTTTTCTTTTTCAATCGATGGGCAAGGCCGTCAAGTATGTCTCCCATTTCTACGCTGGCGAAAACTTTTCCGTTTATTCTAGTTTGATGATGCCCGATTTTGATTTCCTTGGCTGGGGTGATATGAGACGTGAACGCTCCTGTATTGAAGTCGGTCATGAGCGTGCCGATGCTGAGTACCCTGTCGCAGCTCTCCACAAAATCACGAACTTCTTTGTTCATAAGCGCTCCATCGTACATCCCAATGTAAGCACTTTGGCGTTCATCCAGAACAGACTTGTCCATGAACATCGTGGCAAATGGTATACCTGAAACGTCGACCAACTTCTGCAAGGAGGCTTGCAGTCCGGCGCGCGCTACTAGAATGCCAGGCAAAATACAGGTGGTGTTTGCTTGATCTAAAGCCTCAATAACCGCTTCGATTGCTTCATCTAAGGACTTTTGATCGCTCTTAGGGCTGACGAGTGGTTGCGCTGTACTTAGAAGGGGCTGATCGGCTAGATCAGCGGGGAAGCCCATGTAGACAGGG
>CAJCIF010000335.1 GCA_903970355.1 Actinomycetota bacterium | reverse complement strand
ACTCGTTGGCGAAGTCGGACTTGTCGGATGTGTAGGTGAAGTCGGGAATGTCGGATGTGTAGGCGAAGTCGGCCTCGTCGGATGTGTTGGCGAGGTCGGGTTCGTAGGATGTGTTGGTGTAGTCGGAGTTGTTGGCGAAGTTGGGCTTGCTGGAGACGCTCCTAAGGGACTTGCTACAGGAACAAAATTGCCGGCGAAAGCACCGCTCGTGGTGCCGCTACCACTGCCTGCAAGCGCTACAGGAACGGCAATGGCAGTGGCTGCGCCCAATGTAACTAAAGTGCCACCGGCGACTAGCCAACCTCCGCCCCGTTTTTTATCGACCGCAATTGTGGGAAGAAGCTGTATCTTTGTGGCATGAAGGCCAAAAGGATTCGCCGGGTCTGCTGCTCCACCCGAGTTGCCTTCGATGAGAGCTATAAACATGCCAGAAGACACAATTCTTGAGATCGAACTGAACGGCAGTGTTTCTTCACCATGACCGGTGACCAGGATCACCGATTCATTGCTGATGTTCTTAATTGAACCTTTTTGCTTCGTTCCATTTTTTAGAATTACTATGTCGGTGATCTGAGGCTGCGCGTTTGGAAGTGACTCCAAAGTCGCTTTATCAAACCAGACGCCAGAAACGTATCTGATTTGATTGCCCTCGGCAGCAGTGACTTGTGGGGTCAATACTTGCCCCACTAAGGAAATTGGTTGCTTTGAACTTTGATTAACCGCCGATATAACTAACTTTTCGCCATCAAATTTGACTGACCCTTGATGAAGCTCCAAGTTACCGAGCTTATCCACAGGCCCATCACCCTGCAAACTTCCACCTTCTTTGGGTGCGTAACTTAACAGTGGTTGTTGTCCTTCCGCTATTGTCTGCCCGCGGGGGGAAATTGTTGAAGATTCGCTGCGCGAAACAGTAACTGGTCCGATCCGATGGAAAGTAGTTGGTGCTGTAATCGCAGGAGCTGCTACGGAACCGAAGACACCACCGGCTGTGAGCCAGCCGGACCCAGCGCGGTTCTTGTAATATTTATCTTCTTCGCTTGGGCGCAGTTCAATTTTGGTTGCGCGAAGCTGAAATTTTTGACCTGGTTCGACTGCCGTATCAGCTTGTCCTTCCACAACAGCGACGAACATTCTAGGAGAATCGATTTTCGTAACTTGGTTAGTCGGGATTTTCCGAGTTTCTTTATTAGTAATGATTGTGATCGATTGATTGCCAATCTTCTGAATCGATCCTTTGATAATTGTTCCGTCAACGAGCTTTAACTGTTCCTCAACCACGGGCTCTCCTGCACCTGGAAGAGAAGCAACTAAGGGTTGCGAAAAGTAGATTCCAGATTTGTATCTGACGTGCTTGTCGTGAATGGATAGCGACGGTGAAATTACTTGTCCAGTGAGGGTGAAGGGGCGCGCGGAGCCAGGCGGGTTTGAAGTGATTGTGATCTTGCCACCTTCAAAGCTAACTGTCCCCTGACTGAGTTTGTAGTTACCAATCTGACTGAGTGGAACATCTCCAGATATAGTTCCCGTTGCGTGTCCATCGACCGGATCGTAGCTCAACATTCTGCCATTGGAATTGGCTCCATAAGTGGCTATTGAAGTTAGGATCAAGCCACTGGTCAAAGCCGTGATGGCCAGTTGTCCAAAAGAACGCCGAGATTTCATGTCAAAAAAGCCCCTTGCAAGATCGTGGCAGGAAAAAAGTGACGAGAAGTTATAGTTCCCACCACGCAGAGGCAGATAATATAGCGTTTTCAAGCTCTCTAGTTCAGCAAACTCGATTGGATGCTTTTAAATTCCCAATACCATGCAGTTAAAACGCTCAATATTCACTGCATTTAATGAGGCACCAAGCACGGTGCTATGCACGAAATCGCCCTAACGCGTATGTCAGAACTGCTACTAGCTCTATCGAAAAACCGCAAATTTTCTAATGAAAACATTCTTTAGGGAAGACACTAAAAAGTTTGCAAGCCCTTCAAATTCCAAAGAACAGTAAACCCTTAAGCAAATCTACTTGATTACTGCGACATTCGCTGTCAAAGTAAAGCTCAAGGAAAATAATGCGCATTTGCGAAGAACGTTTAGAGTCTCACTCTGAGCGTGATCATCGCTAAACTCAGATTCCTCAGTTGTTGAAACTTCTGTCTCGAATCACGATGAAAACAAAGACATTCACCAAGCGATTAGGGCTGGCTCATCTATCTTTGATGATCGCCTTAACACTCAACCTGTGCACAAATGCGCGTGCAGCGCAGCCAGATTCTGATGCTTTACTAATCAAGAAACTCTCCAACCTTGAATATAGGTACTTCGATAGAGACTACCGAATGGATGGCGATGTCGTTCGCGTCGTCCGACTGGAGAGATTTGTCTATGGGGAAGCTGGATCAGGACCAATTGAAGAACGCATTCAAAATCTCAATTCAATAGCAAACGAACACAAGTCCAAAAAAAGTGTTGCTAAGCCTGTCGCTGCTGAGCAAACAGTCCAAGCAGAGCCAACTGCCAAGGCCAAGCCAATTGTTCAACCAGAGCCGACTACCAAGACCGAACCAATTGTTCAACCAGAGCCGACTGCCAAGACCGAACCAATTGTTCAACCAGAGCCGACTGCTAAGACCGAACCAATTGTTCGACCAGAGCCAAACGCTCAGGCGGCCCAAACCGTTACTCAAGCACCTCAAGTTCCAGTGACAGCTCATGTTGATTATAACGATCTATCCAGCACCACTGGTCAGGCGATCGTTGCATCGGCGCTTCCAACCGCAGCTGTCAATCCATTAGTAAGTGGATCAACAAATGAGCCCACCGAAAGCATTCCTGGTGGGCAGCTCTTAAGAGATGCCCTGGCAAAAAAAGCGATCGCGAAGAAAAAATCACGTAAGCAATCTCGTGAAGATATAGCGATTTCTGGACAAACTGATTACACCGAAGATTCAGTTCCAGCCAAAATAGAATCACCGTTGCAGGGTGAAGCCACATTTTACGATCTGAATCAACAGCTATCTGACTCCATTCAAAGATGCACAAAGCTTGCGCTCGATCGAAATCCGGAATATGCAAAGTCGGCGAAAGCGGTCGACCACTTTCGAACAAAAACGCAACGCGCCATCAGATTCACCAAGGATGCGATCAATTATGCTTACCCATATAGAGGGTTTAGCATGTCCATGGAAGGATCTCGAGTCCTCTTGGACAAAAATCAGAAGCTAAGTAATCTCTGGATTTCAGAACTCGTTAAGCAACGCCATTGGGACGAAATGCATCCGCAAATCATGTCGCAACTGATGGAAATTGCTATGGGTTTAGGAATGGAAAACTCCGAGCTATCAAATACGACAATTGAGAAGGGTTATAGCGGATTAGCAGATCTTGTCGGAGAAGAGACAGCCAAAAAGACTGTGGCGGAAATGACAGAATGGAAATCTCACTTACAGGTTCCTGAAGAGCTCTTTCACAAATTGCCATGGGACGCCGAACAATCGGAAAAGGTTTATCACAATACGCTAGAAACCTCGGCGAGTGGCGACCCGCTAATACGTTACGTTTATGATCGCGTCAAAAAATTCGATCACAGCAAGATCGCCAATTACACTGCAAGCATGGTCGAAGCCAACTTATCTGCTATGACCGTTCTTTCAGGAAATCCGTTTGCTTCTGCTGCTGCCGAAGGGGTTAATACAGCATTTGTTATGTCCACTGGAGGACCAGAAGAAAATAAAATTCTCCACGAACTTTATTATGGGCGGCGCCTTGAGATACGACGCAAGCGCCTTTCAGATGAGGCACAACTTGCGCTATCTAACTACGAGAAAGCTTTGCTTACGCACAACTCTCCCCAATTGGCGATGAGCGAGATAATGTTCGCTGGGCTTGTTGGTTCAGAAAAAATCTCATTGCTACTAGATCGAGATCCGATTACCGAATTTACAACGAGCGCTCCAATCGAACTTGCGCAGACGGGGTCCAAATAAAGTGCAGAATTGGACGCGGATATGGAATAGGGTACGCATTCCTTTGATTTCCGCATTCTTGTTCTGGCACTTTAGCGGAGTTCTATTGTGGCTCTCACCGGATTGTTCTCTCAAACAGGAACTCATTACTCCATTTGTTGGCTATCTAAACTTTTTTGGAATTTGGCAGGGTTGGTCAGTTTTTGAAAAGCCTAGAACCTACAACGAATATTTAACGGCCGAATTGACCTATAAGGACGGCAACAAGAAAACGTGGGAATTTCCGCGCATGGAAAAAATGAATGTCGTCGAAAAGATGTTCAAGGAAGGATATCGGCGCTGGGCGAATGATTGTGTAAGTGATACCAACATGGAGTATCTCTGGCCCGATGCTACTCGTTATGTTGCCAGAATCAACTCAAGTGTTGGAAACCCTGTTGTTACGGTATCAATCGTTCGACATTGGATTTGGATTGAATCGCCGGAGACTGGCCTCAATAAACCATTGAACACTGCCGACGATGGTTCTGAAATACTTTGCACGCGTAGCATATCCGTAGAGGATCTGGATTGAGATTAGCCGATATATATGAGATCGTGACGCGTAGCCTGTTCAAAGCGGAATCGCCCATGTCTTTGTGTCTATTTCGGATAGCATTTGGGTTGATTTGTCTTGAATATTGCCTTTTAACCGCACCGGAGCTGGTGACATACTTCAGCAATACAAATGGCATTCTTCGCCTTGAGACACTAAACAGCATTTTCGGAATACCGGTTATCGATGTGCTGATCCTCTTGCCCCATCAAGATGGCTGGCTGTTTGCATTTTTCGGATTATTTGTTATAGCTTCCTTAGGTGTGACTTTAGGGTTGTTCAGCAGAGTCAGTATCGTTTTCGTCTATCTCGGGCTGGTGACGTTTTTGCATCGCAACATTTTCGTGCACCACGGTGGTGTTCACCTCATGTGCATAGCAGCTTTTTGGTTGATGTTTTCACCAATCGGTGCAGCCCTATCACTCGATCGACTTTTGTTCAAATCCAAATCTTTTTCCGAACAAAATTACAGCCTGTGGGCGCTTAAAGCATACCAGCTTCAGTTTGCTTTAGTTTACTGGCAATCGTCTCTGGCTAAATTGGCTGCCCCGAGTTGGTGGGACGGGACCGCCATGTACTATGTATTCCGGCACAGAGAATTCACCAGATTTGCTGTTCCGTTCGTTCCCCAAAATATGTTCTTCTTGAAATTATGCACTTGGGGGGCAGTGCTTGTTGAATTTCTAGGATGGACGCTCATCTGGTTCAAAGAAACAAGATATGTGGTGCTGCTCGCTTTGCTAGCCCTGCACCTGGGCATTGAGTGGGCCATGAATATCCCGATGTTCGAGCATATTATGATTGCTAGTTTACTGGTCTTCATCCCTGGCGAAGACGCCGAAAAGTTTGTCGCCGCGATTAAAAATTGGTTTCTTGCTCATCAACAAATTTCAGGCCGTTTTTCAAAACTCGGCAAACGAGAAAGAAATGTCGCGGCTTGAGCGCGATATAGGGCTAAAAAATGATTGCGAGTCTTGAGCAGAAGGTTAAGAACCCTGTGTGTCTATGATGGATGAGACAGTCTAAGTGATCTACAAAATGCTAGATAGACCTGTAGGATTATCCTTA
>CAJCIF010000334.1 GCA_903970355.1 Actinomycetota bacterium | reverse complement strand
TATGCGAACTCTTACGGATGCCAGATTGCAGCCCATCTTGCTCGAAAACGAAGTGACATAATCGCAGGTTTGATTTTAACAGGACCCACTACAGATCCAAAAGCGGCGTCAATTTTGCAACAAGGTTATCGGCTCTGGCTTGATGGTTTTGTTGAGCCAAAATCAGCTCGTTTACAACTTTTCCTTGACCTTCGCGATCAGGGAATTGCACGTGGTTTTCAAACAGCTGAGGAAATGCTAGTTGATGATATACGCGTCAATCTTCCCAAAATCAAATGTCCAACATTGGTTCTGCGAGGTGAAAAAGATCCGATCGCACCACAGCAATGGGTTAAACAGGTTGCGCATTTAATCCCGAAGAGCAAGTTTGCAGTGATCAAAAATGGCTCCCATAGCGTCAACTACGCTGCCTCCAAACCACTAACAAAATCAATTCTGGATTTTGTCTACAAGATCAAATAATAACCAATCGCCGTACTGCTTCTAAATCCGCACGCTTCATAGGTTTGCCAGTTACAGACGAATACGGGACCAGATCTCTCCAAGACCACGGGTAGACTGTAATCTCAACCGGATAATTCCGTTCCTGCCATTTCAAATGAACGAAACTTCCTTTGCTGTTTTCGACCAACTCCTCTTCTACTTCGTTATATCCCAATTCAATCAATTGTTCTTTCAAAACTTCGAAATCATCGCAATAGGTATGTAGATCTATGTCCGAAGTGTTGCGACTTTTCCCGAAAGAGTGCTCCCAATCAATCTCTCAAACATGAGGACCTCTTTCAGCACGACACCATCTACGGTGCCGACGTGTTACGGACAGAAGGAAGCCTTAAGTGCTAGCGAATTGGCATCGGATCCGACCAAAATTTAGATGCGTGCAGGCTTTGCGATGTGCCGTCTTTTTTGAAAGTTGTCTCAACGCTCAGATAGCTAATTCCGGACGGAAGCTTCTCAAAAGGTTCTGCTTAAAAACCTTGGTACGCTTTATGAACTGTCGCTCGGAGTGCTTATTAGATCGAGAAATTCGCTATGTTGGTCATGTAGCGAACAAAAGGCGATTCTCATGAACGTTGACAACCATCTGCGCATCATCGGAACGGTCACTTTCCTTTGGTCTCTTTTCCTGACAAATCCAAAAAGGAAACTGTCGTTATTGGGTTGGCTCTTTTTCGTGGCTCTTTTTCGTGCCTCTTTTGTGCGCCGTTTCCTTTTGGCTCTTTCCTAGCCCAATTTATACCGGATGGATTGACCTGCATGAGATTGATGACTTCTTAGACTGCACCACCATTTTTGCCGGATTTCTTTAAGTCTAGTAACTAAATACTTAGTATACGGCCCTGTGGAAAAGACTCCCTCCGCAATTTCTATTCCTCAATAGCTCGCGCTTTATCGTTGATGATTTCACTGGCAAGACTGTCTGGAACGCTGGCATTGAGAAGTGCGGCGAGGACAGAAGGGCCATTGGCATGAAAATGCGATCGAATGAGCGATTCAATCTGGTGCCATTGCCGTTCTGTTTCACGCACGCTCAATTCACGAGCGACATCGAAATACGTTACACCTGCCACTTTATGTGATGATGCTTCTGAATTTGGATTGCTCTTGTCGAAAGCTTTCACACGAATGCTTGAATGGCCCCCATCTCTAAGAAGCCTTATGAGCCCACTCCAATCAATCAGCTCGAGATTGTATAAATCGCTTGAGCTAATGTCTTTCTTGCTTCGCTCAAGCTCTTCAGACTTTATCTCAACGTAATTTGACTTGCGGTAGAAATCTTGAGCGACATGACAGAGCAAGCCTAAATGGAATAAAGCAAGTACTCTGCTGTTTTGATCCGTGTCTGCATTTGCGCACAGGTTCAGGATTTTACGCTTTTCTCGCTCTAAAAAATTGAGACTCTTAAGGATATCTTCGTCGCCAAAATGGCGGTATGCATCGCTAACTGTTGGCTCTGTTTCGGGCTCGCTGTCTGCACCTGCAACAATAATGCGCAGATTACCGGGGCAAAATTTGTTACCCAGTGCGTCCTGTATTTCACTAGCGCTCGTTGATCCGGCTGCAAAAATAGGCACCGGCAGCCCTAGAAAAACCGCTGTAACAAAAGCAATTAACTTAAAAAGACCATTAATTCCCATTGCATTTAGTTTTGAGCTGCTCTTCATGTCCCTTGCATATCTCATCTGGTGGCGCAATTCGAGAATTGCCATAAGACAAAATTGACTATAACTAATGTAGCGAGTTCCACAGTGTAAAAGCGTAATCTGGCGCGGCTTTCTGGCAATATGTGTCGTACAGCCTTACGTTTAGCTCGTCAAACTTTCGTATTCAAGAGACGCCCTATATAATGGCTGTTGATATTTAGCCGCTAAATAATACATTTGTTTTCTCTCGGAATTCCATGACCCGATCGTTGTTACGTACAAGGCAGCATAAGCATATCGTTCTGATTGCTGTTAGTTGCCTCATATCCACTTATGTTTTGCCTAGCGGCGCGGATGCGGCTGCCCACCTCTTTCGACGGGCTATGGGCAAACTTCCTTCTCAGGACGGAACCACAACATCAGAGGTGCAGGTTGCTCCACCGCCTCAAACCAATGATGTAACCACGCAAACCGGTTCACAGCCTCCTGTAAAAGACGCGGACGGTAGC
Source organism: Actinomycetota bacterium (assembly GCA_903970355.1). Classification (GTDB taxonomy): domain Bacteria; phylum Cyanobacteriota; class Vampirovibrionia; order Obscuribacterales; family Obscuribacteraceae; genus CAJCIF01. Next base: position 2,358 of record CAJCIF010000334.1, on the reverse strand, counting down.
ATCACAACAGTAACGACGGTAAGCGCTGCCGCCCAGGGTGGCTCGCACAAAAAACATCATCACAGCCATGCCGAGGCTGTTTCCGAACAGCAAGATTTGACCGGGGATAATCCCTCCCCGAAAATGAAGACTTATTCAAATGACGGCAGTGCTGAAGCATTAGCGGCAGCCAATGTGCCTAAAGCGCCGAGCGCCCTTATTCCAAAGCCAGAACCGGGAGATCTTCAACCAGCGGAGAAAGCGGCCGATATCAAATCAAAGCTTGATACAACCGAACTGCCTCCTGAAAAAGCATCTGTTGTCGAAAAGCATTCCAAGCTCGGTGACGATTTCTTCGGTAATAGAGATTACACAAACGCTCTTATTGAATACGAAACAGTATTGAAGTCCGACCCGGACAACTTCAAGGCCCACTTTATGCTGGCAAAAGTGCTTATTGGTATGTCTGATTACGAAGAGGCCTTGAAAGAGTACGACAAGGCAGAAGCATTGCGCCCAACCAGCGGTGATGTGCACTTCATGAAAGCAGAAGCGCTGCGCATGATGGGCAACTACAACGATGCTCGAGATGAATACGACCAGAGCATCAAACTCGATCCGGACAACGCTCTTGGACATGCCTATCTTGGCGATTGTGAGCGCGTGCAAGGTCAGTTTCGTTCAGCAGCTTCAGAATGCCGAAAAGCGATCAGATTGGATGAACACCTCGTGATACCACATGTAGTGCTAGCCCAAACATACTTTGCAGATCATGAAATTGAACAGGCGCTGGAAGAATTCGCCACTGCCATTTCTATTGCTCCCAAAGATGCCATTGTGCGGGCTCGCTATGGCCTCGCTCTCGGCAAGGTTGGTAAATGGGATGAATCCGTAAAACAGTTCCAGGAATCTGTTTCACTTGATGAAAATTATTCAGAAGGTCATGAAGGATTAGGATGGGCCCTTGCCAATACGAACAAACTGCCGGAGGCATTGCATGAAGCAAAACTGGCAGTGCAACTTGCTCCTAACGATCCAGATACGCATTCAAATTTAGCCTGGATACTGGACAAAAAAGGTGATTTTCATTCTGCCGTTACTGAGTATCGCCTCGCTTTGAAAATAAGCCCTAAGAACATAAAGCTAAGACGCGCCCTTGGCCTCGCTCTTCGTGATGACGGAGATCGCAATGGTGCAATTGCAGAACTTTTAACTGCCGTTAAAATGGCACCGAAAGACAAGGAAACCAAGTTAGCTTTGCAATCCATTATGCAAAAGCGTCCCAACTAACCTCTCCCACTCAAAGGCAGGGCAATGAATAAAGACTCCGTCATGCAGATGCTCAGCGGTGCTGGTGCAATCATCGTTGATAGCCACATCGTATACACCTCCGGTCGTCATGGCAGTGCCTACGTAAACAAGGACTCGCTCTACCTTCATACCGGTACGACTTCAGAACTCTGCAAGCTTATGGCTAGCAAATACGATGCCGACAAAATTGATGTTGTAGTTGGCCCGACAGTCGGTGGAGTTGTACTTTCCCAATGGGTTGCGCATCACCTCAATGCCAAACGCAGTTCCGGCGAGACTTTGTCTATATACGCCGAAAAAGAAGGCGAAGGCGAAGACAAAAAGATGGACATCAAACGCGGCTATGATTTGTGTATTCCAAACAAGAACGTGCTTGTTGTCGAAGATGTGTTAACAACAGGCGGATCCGCTAAGAAAGTGATTGAAACAGTAAGAGCGCTCGGTGGAAATGTAATAGCTCTTAGCGTTTTGTGTAATAGAGGTAACGTTTCAGACAAAGACGTTGCTGACACAAAAATTGATGCGCTAACTACCGTCAATTTGGAATCATGGCCCGAAGAAGCTTGCCCACTGTGCGAAAAGAAGATGCCTATCAATACAAGTGTTGGGAAAGGAAAAGCTTTTTTGGAGAAGCGCGGCGCGGTGGTATGACGAGGAAGAACCTTGTTGTATCCTGTTCTGTATGAAACCCTTAATCGGCATCAATTTAGATATTTCCGCGGGACCCCCAGTACAGGCTAGAATCAGAGCCACTTACTACGAGTCCATTCTGGCCGCAGGCGGCATTCCACTTCTCATTCCGCCAATGCCGGACGATGTTTTAGAAATTTTGCTGCCCAAATTAGGTGGGTTGCTTCTCATTGGTGGGCTCGATTACTGCCCGACTTTGTACGGCGAAGAGCCATGCGAAACGGTTGAGCTTACTCATCCGGAAAGACAAGATTTCGATATTCGCCTTGTGCAGCGCACCATAAAAGATATGGACATTCCGATTCTTGGCATTTGTGCAGGCTGCCAAGTTTTGAACATAAGCCTCGGCGGGAGCCTCATTCAAGATATTTCGAAAGA
>CAJCIF010000333.1 GCA_903970355.1 Actinomycetota bacterium | reverse complement strand
CTACGCCTAGACAGACAATCTGGAAACCATCGGCAAAGCAAGTATTGGCGATATCTACGGACATGGTGAAAATGCCGCAGGGCACTTTGGCTTTTGCGCAGGCTTTGCTAATTCGTTGAATTGCATCCTTTACCTCAGGATCGTTGAATTGGCCAAATTTGCCCATTGAGCCGGAGAGATCGTAAGGTCCAATGATGGCGGCATCTATTCCTTTAACTGCCAATATCTCTTCTAAATTTGGCAGAGCGTCTTTGTGTTCGATTTGCACCAGAACTGATACCAGATCATTTGCTTCCGGAACATACTTTCCATTTGTGCTATAAAGTTGGGCGCGACCGGCGCCGGCGCTGCGAATGCCAACAGGTGGGTATTTCGAACACGCCACGGCATGCCGAGCTTGTTCTGCTGTGTCCACGTGCGGAACGATGATGCCATCCGGGCCGAGATCCAGAACTCTTTTGATCCACGTTTCATCATTGGAAGGCACACGAACTATGGCATGGCAATTGCCAGTATTAGCATGCAGCATCTGCAACACTGAAGGTATGTCGAATGGACCATGCTCCATATCAATCCAGATCCAATCAAAACCAACAGTAGAAAGTGTTTCCATTACGGCACTGCTGGGAGAGCTAAGCAAGCTGCCTATTAGTTTTTGAGAAGAAGCCAGTTTTTGTCGAAAAGAAGCGCTCATACTCTCACCTCATAAAAGCGATCGAAATTTCGGTTAGTCTATTGGTTCAAGGTAAATTCAAGAGCATTATTCATGAAAAAGGAAATATTAACCAGAGCACTAAAATACATCGATTCCTGGCTGGCTTTCAGAGCGCCAAGAGTGGACATACCAGGCTTTGTTGTCGCAATCTCTCATCGAAATAAAGTGGTTTTCAACAAAGCATACGGTTATGCGCAATTGGATACCAAAGAAGAAATGACAACGGACCATCTCTTTCGAATTGCCTCACAGTCCAAAAGCTTTACAGCCGTTTCCATCATGCAGTTGGTGGAGAGCGAAAAACTCACACTTGACGATCCAATCGTCAAACATTTGCCGTGGCTTAAAGGCCATGCAGATCCTCGCATGAAGGCAGTGACAATTCGCCAAATTCTTTCGCAAAGTTCAGGCATAACGAGAGATAGCGATGACTGTGACTTTTGGTTATTGACTAAACCATGGCCAAACGAACAAGAACTGAAAAAAATTCTACTCGGATCAAATTTGATTTGTGATTCCAATACCGAAATGAAGTACTCGAATATTGCTTATGGTTTGCTGGGTTTGCTAATTCAAGCTATAACGGGTTTATCATTCGATCAATACATCCACAAAAACATCATCAAACCTCTAGGTTTTAAGAATACTGGTGGCAGGATGGTTGAAGATATTGCGGACAGACTGGCATCAGGTCACGGGCGTCGAGATACTGGCAAAAGACTGCCGATTAGCCAAACGGTCGATACAGCTAGTTTGAACGCCGCTACCGGATGCTACTCCACAGCTGCAGAGTCATGCCTATTTTACGGGGCCCTAGCCGTCGGCTCCCGTAAACTGCTCACTGACGAATCGAAAAAGAACATGCAGCAAACGCTATGGAATGCTCGCAGAAGCGATGAACTGCGTGAATACGCTATGGGCTTGGAAGTTGAGCATATCAACAACCACCGGTTGATTGGTCATGGCGGTGGTTTTCCCGGACATAAGGTATCTACTACTTATGATCCAAAAGAGGAACTGGCGATTGCGTTATTTGCAAATGCCATTGATGTCAACCCGCGTTTTATCAACAAAGGCATATGGACTGTCATTGACTTCTTTGCAAACAATTACGCGAATAAACCGTCCCAAGACACAACACATTTTGAAGGGCGTTATATGTGCATCTGGTTTCCGGTAGACATAGTCGCCTCGGGCAATCGCATTGTTTGTGCTTATCCGGATGGTTGGTATCCCTTCAGCGATATCGATGAACTTGAATACGTGGACGAAGAATCGTTGAAACTGGTAAAAACGAATGCATACGCCGCCAGCCACGAATTATTGAAATACGAATTCGACAAAAAAGGTGGCGTCAAAAAGATCAAGTATGGTGGCGCAACTATGTTGCCAGAAAAGAAATATATGAAAGCTCTGACTTAATCGCACCAGAAACGGCAGTGATTTGAAAATGCTAGTTAACGACCATTCTCACGGCGCTTACAAGAAGGTCCAGCTCTGGTTCAGCGTTTGAGATGTGAACCGAAACGCGCATACCATGTGCAGGGTTTGGGTTGAGAAAATCCAGCTGCACTGCCATGCGATGATTTTTTTGCAAATACTGCTGAAGGTCCTGGGTTTTCAATCTTTCCAGTGGGAAATTGAAGGCGACCAAGCTGCTCGTTTCTTCTTTAGGAATACTGGAAAAATCCGGCAGACGAAATTTTGGATTGAGAAGCGAAATTTTTGTTCTGAAGTTTTTGGCAAGATCCAATTGATATTGGGCGACCCGTTCTGGTCCCAATGCCATCTGCAATTTTACGGCACTGAGCAAACCAAGCCATTTAGCCATATCCGATGTGCCCCAACTTTCCAATCGAGAGAGATCATATAGATCGGCGCTTCTTCGAACGAGAGTTTTGTCACCTAGAACAACAGGCATGATTTTGGGAATGTAATCGGACCGCACGTAACCAAAAGCAGTACCACTAGGTCCGCCCAGCCATTTGTGTCCGGATCCTACCCAAAGCGGATAGCGGCCTGGCAAACAACGTCCCTGACCAGGAGTGTGTGCGCCGTCTACCAACAAAGGAACGGACCGGCGTTCGAGATTTTGGACAAGTTGGGAGAGATTGGGCCGCCAACCTGTATAACAACCAATTTCGCTAATTGCCACCAGAGCAGTTCGATTTGTGACCAGATTCAGTAAGCTCTCGCAATGATAATCACTGCCTTTAAATGGATCCGTTGTGTGCTTTTTGACTATGATGCCACGAGTCTCAGACAAGTATTCTGCGATTGTTCGAAGGCTGCCATGCTCATCATCAGCGGTAACCAGCTCATCGCCCGGTTTAAGCAAAAAGCTTTGCATGATTGTCTGCAAAGCATGTGTACCGCTAAAAGCTAGAAAAATCGAACGTGTCGGTACTTGCAAGTATTCTGAAAGGGCATCGCGAACAGCGTCGATCGGTTGCGAATTCATAAAGATATACTGGCAAGGATTTTGATTCGTTTCCTCTACACCAGGCTTGATTGCTTCAAGAACCGATTGGGGTTTTCGTCCCGAACAGCCGGTGTTGAAATATAGACATTTTTCCCCATACTCTTGACGCACTTTTTCCACGTCAAGTTCTGAGGTAAACGGAGTCACGATGCACCACCTATTCCACTTTGAAGACTCAGGATCAAGCTCCCAAGCCATATATAGCACGCAGTGAAACTTCAAGAAGTTATCAGCCACCGAAATAACGGCATTGTGAACATTACTAGTTATTCAACCGAACAAATTTGTATCGCAATCGAATCTCTGACCGAGTATGCAGCAATTTGCCGACCGAGTTAACTGAGTCTCAACTGCAATGCGAGTTGCAAAGCATGGTCTTGAAATCTTGCCGTTTTCTGACGCGAAAGAAAGGGTCAAAGCAACAAGCCAAAACAACAAGCCAAATCAACAAGTCAAATCAACAAGTCAAATCAACAAGCCAAATCAACAAGCCAAATCAACAAGTCAAACCAGCTTGTCAAAACTACAACGCAACTCTTTCATTCCTGCCGCATCAAATACTTCGTTGTAGTTAGCCAACACTTTTTTCTTTCGGCGGTCGAATGCGATCACAAAATGGAAGAAGACATTTGGCAATGCCGGATTTTTCAAAGACTCCAGGCGCGCTTCAAGACTAAATGCGATTGTCTCGGGAATGATAAATGTCTCTTGCGCATTCACATACAACCGCTTATTGCTAATCAGATCTTTGATCTGATTTATATCTCCGGCTTTGATAATATTCGCTTCCTGCTCTTCCGGCGCATCGAAAGTCCACGGTATTGTGTGACCTAAATTAGTGCCGGTTTTGTCCGTCCAGGTGACGGTGCGAGCATTCGTCAACCCATTTGCTTTGAACAATTGCTGTGCACGCTCGTGAACATCACGAAAGGCCATGCCGACTTCGGCCTCGCTTGCTACTCGCTCGAGAGTGCTCAAACAATTAGCAAAATGTTGCAATATTTCCGGTGACGATCCTCGATAAACAGTGATACCAAAATCACCGATTATTCCTGTTGCTTTGTCGATCGGAGAAAGATAGAGAAGTCCACAACCATTTTCGCCAAGGACTCGATCCTTTTGCGGCCAGTATGTTTCCTTGCGAAGCGTATCGAATTCGAGGCGTTCGTAATCAGGCGGTGCAGCGAACAGAGCAGCCACACCTCCCGGCGGTGGATCGTACCAACCGCGGTCTAAAATATTTGAATTCTTGGCGAACGCGCTCAATGCAAACTGGCTAAATTCAGCTTCGGAAAGTTGCTTACCACTCTTTAGAGCATCGGCCACGACACCAGCAGCCCATGTTCTCGTTTCAGCACAAACCGCCACTTTGTCCAGGTTAATCATTATCCGGATCTATCATTGCCAACTCAGGAAATTGAAATACACAAGCGTGCTCACCATTAAGCCCAGCGCCTCAGAGAATTCTAGAACAGCACCATATGTATCACCAGTTTGTCCACCCACCCTTCTTGCCAAGAAGAAACTGGCGAGTACTCCGAAAATACAGGTAAAGAAAGCAATGCTTATCGATAAAAGCGGATGTCGCAGAGCGAAGTAGATCGTGAAGAGTAGGGGCAATATGGATGCAATTAGAAGATCTCGAGGAAATTTGATCGTGTCATGCCAGATTTTTCCCATACCAATATCACGGGCATAAGGAAATGCACCTATAGCAAAAGTTTCACACCATCTTGCCCAGGCTGGACAGAGAAATAGAACAGCAGCCATGCCCTTGGTAGGCAAGCTCGTTAGACAACATATTTTCACGGTAATTATAAAAAGACCGGTAAGTACACCAAAATTTCCAACCCGGCCATCACGCATAATCTTCAGAATGCTTGCAGGATCCTTCTGTGAAAAAACACCTTCTGCTGTGTTCATCAATCCATCTAGATGAAAGCCGTTCGTTAAAATTACCCAAAGCCAAGTAAGCATGACACCTTGCACCATCGGCGGTGCGTTGCATTTTACACAAATAGTGGCAACAACAAAAAGACAAGCGCCAATCATGAGCCCGGCTGTCGTCAAATATTTGGCAAGCCCAGTTAAATCCGGCTTTTCATCGGCCTGCGCCAACCAATTCGAACTTGGCAAGCACGTGACGTATGCAAGTGTCACGAAGAGGCGTCTTAAAAAGGTGTGCATTCAGACCTGGCGCTAAAACAATACTTCAGCAGTATATTCGCACCGTCTAGGAAATGTTTTTGAATTTGCTAAGACAAGAAGACCTTCTTTTCCTATATAGAAATCCAGCGCTTCTTGAACTGCGTGAATAATGTAGGGCTCTGATTCGATATCCCGGGCGTTGTAGAGAATTGACTTGGTTTGTTGCACAAGCTTAGCTTCGAGCTCGGAAGGCGCTAAAACATTGGCTTCGGCGTCCACCATGATTTTTCTACCTGATTCATCCCACGGCATTACGTCATCGTATCCGAGCGTCCCGACGATTTCCGGCACCAGGGGAAGTGGCTCATCAACACTCAATCCATAAGCAAACATCGCCCGGCGATGAGTATTTTCAAGAAAACTTTCGTGCGGTCCAATTACATCGTTCGCCCAGGTCATCGTCAGGAGTGCCCTTTCTTCCCGGCTATCTCCCTTATAGCCGCCCACTGGAATTTCCAAGAGTTCGGCTAAAGCGCTGGCAAGCGGGCGACTTTGCGGTCCAAAAAATTCCACAACTTCAGATTCGTGACGCAACCCTTCCAGAACACCCTTCAAAATCGCCAGAGTCGAACCTATGGCAACAGCATCTTCTTTGCCATGTTCTTTTGGTACTTGTGTACGTAGGAGAATGGAGCCATAAAGAACAAACATCCAATCGCGCGGTGACAAATGCGGCTTACTGCTCAAAACACTCAATCTGCGCAAAACCATCTTGCGGTGCTGCAATTCACGTGATTGCTCTTCATCCAATTCCAGCTTCTCTATTTTTTCCAATACTTTGATGGCATCTTCGAGACGGCGAGTCATGGTATAGCAGGCCGACAAATTCAAATACGTATCGAAATCAGCGCTGCCAGCGGAGGCGTTCTCGAAATATGCGATCGCTTCATCGAAGCGTTTTAGTGACATGAGTGCAAACCCAAGCTCGTAATTGACAACCGGTTCATCCGGGACCATCTTTACGCATTGGTCTAAAAGCATGGCCGCAAGCTCATGTTGGCGCGCATCAATCAGGCTGAACCCAGCTTCGAAGAGCTCCTGGGGACCAACCTTTTTACCGGTAGGAGGTTTGTTGGGATCTGATTTGCTGGAAACAGCAGGCAGAGAGAGTAACTCCTCCTTCTCTGTTTCGGAAGGCAATTGTTTAGCCAACGCACTGAGGCGTTCTGAAAGTTCTGAGCGACCAGCTTCTTTCATTACTGTGGAAAGAAGATCTGCCGCTTCGGAATCATCCGGGTGCTCAAGCCAATACGACTTAAGAAGAACCAAGCTTTGTTCAACTTGTCCACCCTTAATCAGCCCACGAATCTCTTCAAGACGGCCAGCGTCACTCATCAAACTTTCCGATATCACAAGACATTCCTGATTAGATTATGGATAACAAGGATGCCTTGCGGCTAGTTCTTGCGCTCGATTTTATGCAGAGTCTGATTAGAACTATGCATAAAGTTCGCCGGCGAGTTCTTCCGCATGATAAGAACTTCGTACTAAGGGACCAGAGTGTACCATCTTGAATCCAAGGTTCCAGGCAAAATGAGACCAGTTTTCAAACTCCTCCGGAGTGACGTAACGGTCTACCGGCAACTGTTCACGGCTTGGCCTCAGATATTGTCCGAGGGTTAGAAAGTCGCAATCAACTGTGCGGAAATCGGCCAAAACTTCTTTTATTTCTTCTTCAGTTTCTCCCAGCCCAAGCATTATTCCGGACTTAGTTGGAATATGCGGCGCCAGGCGTTTTGCATCCTGGAGGACTTTAAGTGACCGTGGATATTTGGACCCGGGTCGCACCTTCTTGTACAAACGAGGCACCGTTTCGACGTTGTGATTGAAAACTACAGGCTCAGCTGCCAGCACAATTTGAATGCAATCTTCCCGGCCCTGAAAATCGGGGGTGAGAACTTCCACAGCAATACCAGGCACGGTCTCGCGAATAGTAGTGATTGTCTTAGCAAAATGTCCGGCGCCTTGATCCGGCAAATCATCTCGGTTTACAGAGGTGAGCACGACATGTCGCAATCCCATTTGTCGGGCTGCCTCAGCCACCCGTGCTGGTTCATCCGGATCGAGCGGCCCGGGTAAGCCCTTGTTGACCGAACAGAACTTGCATGTCCGGGTGCACAACGGTCCCATTAGCAAAAAAGTAGCCGTGCCTCTTGCCCAGCACTCACCCTTATTCGGGCAGCGCCCACTTTCACAAATTGTGTTCAGATTCTGTTCCTTGAGAATACCGCGCACACGTCGGTTTTCTTCCGTATTGAGAACAGAACGGCGAACCCATTCCGGCAGCCTACCAGCACTGCCTTGTTTAACTTCCTGTAACACCATTGGGCTCACCCCGTTTGCTCTTTGCTGCAAACCATCATTCTAAAACATTGTTCTTAAGCAAATTTGTCAACATGACAAACGTTTCGCTCCTGCACTTGTTACAGTTATTGGACACCTTCAGGAGATACACGGTGAGTTCTAGTAAAACAGGACGGCGAGTAATTATTGCCGGCAATTGGAAAATGC
>CAJCIF010000332.1 GCA_903970355.1 Actinomycetota bacterium | reverse complement strand
TGGCAGCGTTTCGCGGCGCTGTGCCGTAAGATAATGGTGCAAATGCGCTCCCTAGATCTCTTGAATCCCGATAAAGCCGCAGCAATCATCATTGATTTGCAGCGCGGATATTGTGATCCCGCTTCAGATTGTGCAAACAAGCTCGAATGGGATGTAGCGGCGGCTGACAAAGTCTGCCATGCCCATGCACCATATTTGGAGTCATTACGTAAAATACTTCCACCCAATCGCATTGTTTGGAGTCAAATGGAAGAAGAGACTAACACTTATGATTCAAATAATGCCTATGGTGCTACCGGTGATCTGGCAAACGAATTCGTTCCGCTTGTTGTGAGGGGCACTCCGGGACACGATTTTCACATCGTCAAACCAGTTGCAGGCGAAAAGGTCGTTTTTAAAGTACAGCACAGCATCTTTAGCTGTCATACACCGGATGCGGCAGGACTAGCTGATTACCTCAAAAATCTCGGCGTCACCCAACTTATATTTTCAGGTGTGGTTGCATCTCGCTGCGTAAATGCATCCGTTATTGTTGCATCCAATTACTTTGGCTTTGAATGCGTGTTGCTGAACGATTTGGTGGCAGGACCGAAACATTTAGAAGTTGAGATGAGCGAGCACCTCAAGACAACGAATTTTTTCTATGCGAATAGTAGGAATTCGCAAGAAGTTTTGGCAAGACTGGCGCAGTCCAAATAGGACGCGATATAGCTCTTTTACCGGCGTGTATAAGAACCATCTCTATTTATTTGGAACGTCGCCCCACTGTTTGAGCGTTCGGTACCAGATTGAAACCGATACTGGTTGTCAAATTCATAAGTCTCCGAACCTTCGGCATCGGTCCTCCGTACGGAGTGCTCATTGGGCGTGTTTGTCAAAACGGTTGTGAATAAATGGTCAACGTGGACTGTAGCACGAGTGAGCTTTTCATCAGGCGACAATTCAAATTTGATACCACCGCCGGCTTGCGCTAATTCCACAGATTTTATGACTTCATCGTTTCCGTATGTCAGCGTGATATCACCGAAAGCAGGCTGCGGTGAGTGGATGCTCAGCAGCTTACCTTTGTCGAATTTGATTTCATGCATGCTACCACCCAACTGAAATTTCACATCCGCCAAAAATCCTTGCGAATCATATTTTGCGTCTAGTCCACTACGCTTCACTTCTTCATTTCGATTGTGCGGGTAAAACAGCTCTTTTGGCAGAATGTTCAAATCTTGTCTGGCAAGCGTATCCAATCCAACGGCAAGCTGTGCATCGTGCATGAGCATCGTTCCATAATTTGGAATGTCTTTGTGGTGGTTGAACGCTCTATCTTCCATTTGCCTTTACTCCCGAAGCCAGTACTATTGTTGATTTCGTCTAAAGGTCATACTAGAAGCCAAACATTACCGAGTTATTACCAAATAACTACCAGAAAGCCTGAGAAAGAAATCGCAGCATTTGAAGATCATCAGCGAATGCGGCTCAGTTCGCATGATAGAATGACTGCCTCTTGTTGTCATGGAGGCATTTTTCAATGACGGTACTGAAAAAACCGGAGCATAAGCTTGCGGCTCTTCTCCTTACTTTTGGTTTGGTAACGATGCTCGCTACCGGTTCCGAGGCTAAAGACGACGATAAGAACGTCGAACTAAGCAATAGTAATTTTTCTGGCGAAGTTGATGGCAATGACCACGCCGTCCATATTTCCGGATCCAATTCCGTCGTAAGCATTGCTGGTTCTCCAACTACTTTGAATGTTGAAGGCAGCAACAACGAAGTAAAAGTACCGGGCGGATGCCCTCATATTTCAGTTACCGGAAGTAACAACAAAGTTGTTGTAGGGCTGGCAAAGAAGATTTCCCTGGTTGGATCCAACAATATTGCTTACTGGGCCAAAACATCCAGCGGCAAACCTCCTGAAGTGTCCAATGTAGGATCGAACAACAGAATAGCTCGCCATGCGCTTCAGGTTAATAATTCAGTTAGCGAAGTTGAAACCAATAGAACGTCGAGCACCTCAGCATCAAGCTATTCTTCTGTAGAAGCGGGGGCTAACGGAACTCGGAGTTCATCCTCTATGGAAGTCGGCGCCAATGGAATTCACATCAAAACTACTGACGGCTCCAATCTAGAAATGCGTTAAAGTTCTGCTCCAAAGTCATTTTGGTTTGTATACGAATACATGCCAGAGATCGTGCTCGATCTGTTTGGACCAGAATTGCAATCCTCGCGAACTCCAAATATCGTAAAGGGGTTGCGGTTCCCACTTATGTTTAATGCCTATAACATCGCCTGCTTTACTTGTATTTACGGCGATGTTTATTGATGGCATTGGATCACCGAGTACTTCATCCAGCGGTGTCACATCGACCCATTTGATTTTTTCGATATCAATTCCATTAAGCCAATCAGGCGCGGTTGTTGATGAAGCAGGGAGTGTGTGCGGTTTAGACTCAACACTCTCCTCTTGTGGCAAACCGGCCAACTCATGGATTTTTGCAAGAAGTTCGGATTCCGAAATACCAACCATTGTGGCAATTCGACCGAGAGTAATGCGTGGTGGCATTACCCTATTCATAAGCGGATTTCGCAAACGCTGAAAGTCGTGGGGATTTAAACTAATGATGTAATCGAGGACTTTGGGGCTGGCTTTTAGCGCTTCAGATAGCCTTGTTTCGCCATTCATTACACGTATTGACTAACGTTGCATTGTTGCTCGTGCTGGTAATTTTGTGCTTCCAGACTGGCGCAAGAACAGGGTTGGAATCTCTCCTTAAGGGCACCACATCCACATTTCCAACTATCAGGTAAAGAATCGAAAGATTTTCTGTTTGGATCGAGGCTCTCGCTGGGCTCCTCGTAAATCAAATTACATTCTGTGCAGATGTGTCTTCCTTGTTGCATGTTGGCCACTCCTTGCTCAAAACGTCTCGTAATAGAGATTATTACTAATTGACAACCTGATTCGATAGTGGTTTCTGATGATAAAATGTGGTCCCCTTTGGAAAAACAAGAACATGATAGAAACTGCAGTGATTCTCAAGCGCTTCGAGAAGCCGGACGAAGTACGCAATTTCGACAAGGGCAAATTTGAAATTGTCCAGATTGGCGGTATCACCATCGGACGAGCAACATATGAACCTGGTTGGAAGTGGTCTCAACATGTTGGCCCAACCGTTGGCGAATCACATTGCTGTGTCGAACATGTCGGTCTTGTAATTTCAGGGCATGCTACAGCAGCGATGAAAGATGGAGTCGTGCACGATCTCACCGAAGGTACATTGTTCTCGATACCAGCAGAACCACATGATAGCTGGGTTGTAGGAAACGAACCTTATGTGTCACTGCACTTTGTCGGTGCACAGAAATATACGAAGTAGCCATAGATCAACAACCGCTATTTACCGTTGCTTCGATTGAAGTCGCGTGAAAATTGATCGCATAGATTTTTTACTTCGGAAGCGGCACTAGCATTCTCGCAGAGCGTTCCAATTTTGTAAGTCTCCGCATCGAACGTAACAGCAGGATTTCGATCTAACTTTGATCGCTGCTGAACGTAGAGTCCGACCCAACTCTTATCTTTCTCGCGATAGTCTACAACTACTTTCAATCTCGCTTCTTTTGGAGAGAGAGGATTATCCGAATCCAATTTCACATTGACAGATTTCAACGTGACACCAATTCCAGATAGCCCTGATGAAACCGTCTTTGTTAAATGATTATCGGGATCAAATACAACACCGTATCTGACAAGCGTTATGCCTTTAAGGCTCCTCACCTGCCAATCTTTTGCTGATTCATCAACAGCTGCAAAACCCTTGCTGGAAATATTCAAAACGACGACCGCCATAGCGGCAACGAGATATTTATTCATTTAGAATGCTCCGATTTAGGTGCATGAAACAAATCCATAATTTCACTTGATTCTACTCGAGATTTTGAGCCAGCCACTACTTCTCGCACTGATTTAGCTCGCTTGTAGCCTTTTGGTGCATCGAAAAATTCCGGCTTACTTTCATCAGAAACTATTTTAATCGTGTCTAAATAAGTCTCTCGTACTCCCTCCTCATTAACAGTTTCCAAAATATTTCCCTTCCCTTTAGTGCCGATCAGTCGCAAAGGAATTCCACCGCAAGTGGTTAGTTTGTAGCCTGAATAGAGGATCGCTTCGATTTGCGAATCTGCATTGAGTACTTGCGATAACGGCACATACACAAATGTGATGGTGCGCGAAAGCAACTGTGTTGCTTTTATGCCAGAAATCAATACTGTGGAATGTGGATATTTGTCCATATCTTTGAAATAGCGATCGCGACGACTGACCAGATAATCAGTGAGCAAACCGGTATCTTCGAACTGTTTCAAACTCTCCGAGTAATATGTTTTATCATCGGCACGGAAGACCGTAACAGTCCAGTCGGGTGCCTTTGCTACGAGGCTAAATTTCAAGTGCCCGATGTTGTCCATCCTTATTGCATGCCTGGTGATGGTAACCACACAGGGCCCCATGAAATAGTGAAGTTGAGTCAATTTCAAAGCCTTTTGTTGCGGTTCACAACGGGCCTTTCCGCAAAAACCGAAAATGGTCATTACACATAAAATAATCAGAAATAGGATTGAACTTCTCAAGAGCTGTTGCAAACCTGGTTACTATAAGTTAGCTTAGCAGCCCTTCTTTTCATACCAAATTTTCCCGGAGGATATTGTAGATGGAAAAACTGAGCGTACCGATACTCCTGGGTACCAATCGCAAAGATAGGCAAAGCGAGCATGTTGCACGCTGGTTGCTGCAAGTTATGCAAAAGAGAGATGATTTAGAAACCACTCTGTTCGATGTGCGTGAATTCGATTTGCCGAACGATGACTACGGCACCGTAATCAAAGATTTATTTCCCAAGTGGCGCGATGCCATAATCGGCGCAGATGGGCTCGTTATCATCGCTCCCGAATACAATCACGGCTATCCTGGCATTCTTAAAACTGTTCTTGACTTGCTGCTGAAAGAGTACATCCACAAAGCTGTTGCTCTAGTTGGTGTTTCAGCCGGACCTTGGGGCGGCACAAAAGTAGTGGAACAGTTGGTTTGTGTTGTGCGAGAACTGGGACTGACTGTCACTTTTACAGATTTAAATTTCGCCAAAGTGCAAGATGTTTTTGACGAGCACGGCAATATAAAAGGCCCCGAACAATACGAAAAACGAGCGAAGTCCTTTCTCGATGAACTAGTTTGGATGAGCAGTGCATTACGCTGGGGACGCGCCAATCTCAAATAAATGGCACCATATATGATACCGTATATAACTATCCCGCCTTTCCAAAAGGCTTGGATTTAAGGATGGCATCATCCATATGCAGTGTCTTGAGAATGTGTAGGATACCAGCACGTACTCTCGTGAGCGGATGATCCGGAAAGAATTTGTCGTAATCTTCATCTTCAGATTTGTTCTTCAATATTGGTCCATTAAAAGTAGGATCGTACGGGTCCTGAAACCAACCAACTATGTTGCCTGCGTCAGGATCAACTTTCAGCTCGTTAGTGGAGAGAAACTTGTCCAAGATTACCGCGTCTCGCAGGCCTGTTGTGCCTACTTCGGCACAGTCGATCTTAATTACATAGCTAAACTCTGCATAGGGAAAAGTTAGTGAGCCAAGATAACTCATGCCTCTTGGTTGCATAGGTGTTTTAGTTACGACCTTTATGTACGGCACTTCTCGCTGGCCAATTTTTGTACGATCCACATCCGTTGAAATAAGACCCGCACCCACAGAAGCAAGTCCGTTCCTATAGACTTGTCGCAGTGCATCTATATCGCTTAACTCACACGGAATGTCGGGCGGAATAGAAAAATAGTCAATGCCCAGATACTCAGATCTTTCGTTCTCCCAAGCCATTGACTCCGGAGATTCGTAGACCAGCTTCCAACCGTTTGTGTCAATACGAACAGAATTGATCGACAACATAGCTGTATACACGCGGAGTCGGCGCAAGATTGCATAGATGAACCCGTTAGCTATGCTCAGGCTCTTGGCAGATCAAGTCAATTCTTGACAGCATTGGCGATCGCCAGAGCTTCACGTTATCCTGATTTTCAAAACAAAAATGGCAGCGTCTTTTTAGGAACGCTGCCGCTTTTGTCTGTGGGAGAGACATTAGTCCCAGGCGAGTGCACCACCAACTTGGTAGTCAATCACTCTGGTTTCGAAGAAGTTTTTCTCCTTCTTCAAATCCAGCATTTCGCTCATCCACGGGAATGGATTTTGTGCTCCAGGCCATTGTTCCGGCAGGCCAATTTGCTTGAGCCGGCGATTGGCGATGAACTTCAGATATTCAGAGAACATGGAGACATTCAACCCGAGCACGCCGCGCGGCATCGTATCAACTGCATACTGATACTCAAGCTCTACGCCTTTTTTCACCAGCTCGATAATGTCAGCCTGGAATTCAGCTGTCCAGACGTGTGGGTTTTCCATTTTGATTTGATTGATGATATCGATACCAAAATTGAGGTGCATCGATTCATCTCGCAAAATGTATTGGAACTCTTCCGATGAGCCTGTCATCTTGTTCTGACGTCCAAAGCTAAGCATTTGAACGAAACCAACATAGAAGAAGATGCCTTCCATAATGACGTAATATCCAATCAAATTACGCAGGAATCGAGCATCTGTCTCAGGTGTGCCTGTGTGGAAATCCGGATCTGCCAATTCCTGAGTGAATTGAAGTTCGAAGGCATCCTTTTCATGAATGCTTGGAACTTCGCGATACATATTGAAGATTTCACCTTCATCTAAGCCGAGACTTTCAATCACATACTGATAAGCATGTGTATGCAAGGCTTCTTCGAAAGATTGACGCAAAAGATATTGGCGGCACTCAGGATTGGTGATATGCCTGTAAATGGCCAAAACGAGGTTATTTGCTACCAGTGAATCGGCTGTGGAGAAGAAACCCAGGTTGCGTTTGATGATGGTGCGCTCGTCATCTGTAAGACCATTGGGATCTTTCCAGAGGGCGATATCACGGCTCATGCTGATTTCTTGCGGCATCCAGTGGTTTGCGCAAGCATCGAGATATTTCTGCCAGGCCCAATCATATTTGAAAGGCACCAACTGATTGAGATCGGCTCGGCAATTGATGACTCTCTTCTCGTCGACTTTTATACGATTGGCTTTGAAATCAATTTTTTCCACTCCCAGGACGCCACTACCTGTTGGCTGCGGTGCCTCAGCTTTGGGCGCATTCGGCGCAACTGAAATCGAAGTGACCGCATGTTGTACCTGTGCTTGTGCCACTACTGGTTGTTGCGCAATGGAAATACTCGTGACTTTTGGGGGTGTGACCGGCTCTTGTGGCGGGGTTGCTTCCGGTACTGCATCATCAAAAACTAACATCCTGGTTGTCTCCCTTTCTATTAGGGGCGGTCATTCCGCCGAGTTTACTATTGGCACGCTTCACAATCTGGATCGGTCAAAGAACAAGCTTTCACGTCGGTTGCACTGACATTTACTGCCTGCATGAAAGCATTTACGGTGGTGATGGGCGCTTCCTCTCTAGTTGCGTTTTTGACAGCATTGAGTGACGAAGTTTGTACGGTGGATTTTTCTGCGGCCGTCGCACTGGTAGTTCTGAGGTAATAAGTTGTCTTGAGACCGTACGTCCAAGCCATCTTGTAAATTTCATCAATTTTGCGACCGCTTGGTTCAGCCATGTAGAGGTTCAAACTCTGAGCTTGATCGATCCACTTCTGGCGTCTTGAAGCGGCCTTAATTAGCCACGCTGTATCAATTTCGAAGGCGGTGGCATAAAGCTGTTTCAGTTCGGCTGGAATGCGCTCTATAGGCTGAACTGAACCATCGAAGTACTTCAAGTCATGCACCATTACTTCGTCCCAAACACCAAGATTTTTAAGATCTTCAACGAGGTAGGTATTGAGCACGGTGAAATCACCAGACAAATTCGATTTTACGAAAAGGTTCTGGAAAGTTGGTTCGATAGATTGACTGACCCCAATAATATTGGAAATGGTGGCAGTTGGTGCAATGGCCAGGCAATTGCTGTTGCGCATGCCCCAACGTTTGATACTCTCCCGAACTGGTGTCCAATCCAGCCTGGAATCATTGTTTGTGACCACTTCCACATTACGAGATTCGACAAGAAGTCTCACACTGTCTTGCGGCAGAATGCCCTTGTCCCAGAGCGAGCCTTTGTAACTGGAATATACTCCGCGTTCTGCTGCGAGCTCACTGCTTGCCAAAATGGCATGGAAACTAACTACTTCTTGGCTTTGGTCTGCAATTTCAACTGCCGCTTCCGATGCATAAGGAACACGCATTTTGATGAGCATGTCCTGGAAGCCCATAGTTCCCAGGCCAACAGGTCTGTGTCTCAAATTGGAGCGGCGCGCTTTTTCAACACTGTAGTAGTTGATATCGATAACGTTATCCAGCATGCGCAGGGCCGTTTTGCATGTGCGTGCAATCTTGTGCTCGTCCAGCTTATTTTCCGGCGTCAGGTGATTGACCAGGTTGATTGAACCCAGGTTGCAGACAGCCGTTTCCGTCACTGAAGTATTGAGGGTAATTTCCGTACAGAGGTTGGAGCTGTGCACAACACCCATGTGTTGTTGTGGGCTGCGCAGATTGCATACGTCTTTAAAGGTTATCCACGGATGGCCCGTTTCGAATAACATCGACAACATCTTCCGCCACAATGTTTTGGCTGAAATGCGCTTGAACAGTTTTAGAACACCGGCATCAGCTTGTGCCTCGTAGTTTTCAAACGCTTCTTTAAAGGCTTTGCCATAGAGATTGTGGAGATCCGGCACATCGTTGGGGCTGAACAAAGTCCATTGTCCATCGGCCATGACGCGTTCCATGAAAAGATCGGGCACCCAATTGGCGGTGTTCATATCGTGAGCGCGACGGCGATCGTCCCCTGTGTTTTTACGGAGTTCGAGAAACTCTTCAATATCGAGGTGCCAGGTTTCAAGATATGTGCAAACGGCGCCTTTCCGCTTGCCGCCCTGATTTACTGCTACAGCGGTATCGTTTACGACTTTTAAAAATGGCACAACCCCCTGGCTCTTGCCGTTGGTGCCGGCGATGTGCGCACCGAGAGCGCGTACTGGTGTCCAGTCGTTGCCCAGTCCACCCGAGAACTTAGACAGCAAGGCATTTTCTTTGATGGATTCGTAGATGCTGGCGAGATCGTCATCAACCGTAGTGAGGAAGCAAGAAGAAAGTTGTGGACGATGCGTTCCGGAATTGAATAAAGTAGGAGTTGAACTAACGAAATCGAAACTGGAGAGCAAGTCGTAAAATTCGATAGCACGTTGCTCACGGTCTATCTCATTGGAAGCAAGACCCATAGCGACACGCATCCAGAATGCTTGCGGCAGTTCTATGCGCTGGCCCTGCACGTGAATGAGATAACGATCAACCAATGTTTGAAGACCCAAATATTGGAACTTCAGATCGCGCTCTGGTTTCAGGGCAGCACCAAGCTTCAACAAGTCGTATTGTTTGAGACGCGGATCCAATAATCCGGCTTTGATGCCCTTCTCTAAATACTCACCAAAGTAAGTCGGATATTTATCAGTCATCTCAGCATGGGTTGCCGGCTGACTGAGCACTTCCAAACGAACTTGATCCAACAGTAGTCGCGCTGCCACATAGCTGTAATCCGGCTCATTTTCAATGAGCGCTTTGGCAGCCATGATTGCAGACTTAAACACTTCAGTAAGCTTTACGCCGTCGTACAAACTGCTGACGGTGAGGTCTATGATTTTTTTAGAAGAAACAAATGCGCTCAGGCCGGCACAAGCTTCATCAACTACCGGGAAGAGGCGGCAGTCTTCTAATGGTATGGATGCACCATCGGGCATGAGTACATTTATAGGAATGGCGCGAGTGTCGCCGGATGCGGCCGCTGCTGCTGCTGCTCTTTCTTTAGCGCGCTCATCTCTATATACGATGTAGCGTTTCGCTACTTCATATTCACCGGCACGCATGAGGGAAAGCTCAACCTGATCCTGAATGTGCTCGATATGCAGAACACCACCATCAGGCAGTCTTCTTTTAAGCGTTTCGGCTACTTGCTGCGATATTATCTGGACGAGATCGCGGACGCGTGAGCTTTCACCGGCGGCTCCACCCTCAGTGGCGATGAAGGCTTTGGTGACGGCCACGGAAATTTTTGATGGTTCGAAGTCGACTACACTCCCATTCCTTCTCAGAACCTTATATGAACCAGGCTGTACACCTGAATTATCAATGAACGAAGAAGGGACATCTGTAATCGTTACGTTAGACATGTTGGAACTCCTACCATCACCGCGAGAGGAAACAAAAAAGACAAGCTGCGGCAGCCAACCACAACCGTAAGCATTAGATGAGAAAGCATTCGTAGGCACAGCGAAGCTGGCTTGCCCACAATCTCTTTACACAGAGAGCGAAGTGTTACACGTAAAGCGGAATAGCTTAGCTGGGATATTCAATTCCGAAGGAACGTAATTACGTTCACCAACTTTCTAACAACTTTTAGCTATCCTGAATATACGTCATTTGTAAAAGAAAAGTTCAAACTCTTAGATAAAAA
>CAJCIF010000331.1 GCA_903970355.1 Actinomycetota bacterium | reverse complement strand
CGCCAACCAAGTCCAGACCGAAGCCCCGACACAGGCGCCAACCAAGTCCAGACCGAGGCCCCGACAACAGGCGTCACGCCAAGTCCAAACCGCCGCACGCCGTCACTGCGCCGTTTCTTCTAGATAACGGCTTCTTGAACGATAGGTTTGTGAGACTCTGGTACGAGTTGAAGGTGGATGTTCCGTAGCGACCACGTACCGTCAGCTGATATTTCTAGCACTTTGTTGTGGTAACCGAGCAAGCTTGTACGGTGGCCCACACTTATGAAGGTAATGTCCAAATCGCCCAATAGCTCGTAAAGCTTGCGCTCGTTTTCGACATCTAAAGCAGATGTTGCTTCGTCGAGAATTAGATATTTTGGTTTGCTCAATAGCAATCGGGCGAAAGCCAATCGTTGTTGTTCACCTAACGAGAGAATGTCAGCCCATTGCTGTTCGGAATCAAAACCGCCCACACGCTCAACTAAATATGGCAGATTGACGCGATCGAGCGCCTCTATCATTTCGGCATCGGTTACTTCGCGATCTGAGCTTGGGTAAAGCAGTTGGAAGCGCAGATTGCCCAGAAGCATGTAGGGCTTCTGAGGTAAAAACATCATTTCACCAAGATCGGGTCTGGCAATTCTTCCACTGCCAACATCCCACAAACCAGCAATTGCTCTCAACAAAGAACTCTTGCCTGTGCCGCTTGGTCCGACCACGCAAAGATGGTCGCCTTTTGCGATTGCCACATTCAAACCTTTGATCAATTCGCGCTTGCGGTCGGGTGTTAAAACAGTTACGTTTTCAATTTCAAACGAAGGTGCAAGTTCAATAGCGATGCGATTAGTATCAGTGGTTCTGTCCGTATCGATTTCGTCGAACACTTCCTGGAAAGAACTTAGTCGATCGACTTGCGCTGCAAAGGAGCTTATCATGCGGAAATTGCTGATTATTAGTGAAAGCGCGGCAAGCACTTGCGCACAAGCGAGTTCGGCTTGAACAATAATGCCGAGCTTCATGTGTCCGGCAAAATACATAGGGGCAATCATGAATGCCGGTAGAACAACCAAAATATATTGGTACATCGTGCTGGCAAAACCGAGATTTCTTTCCCAGCCGATAATGCCGTGGAAATTCAGAATCGATTCTTTCAATCTATGCTTGAGTTGCTGAATTTCAGTCTTCTCGCCTTTGTAGAATGCGATTGATTCTGTGTTGTTACGCACATGAACAAGACCATAGCGGAAGTCGGCATTGAATTTGAATTGGTTGAAGTTGAGTCCAATTAATCGCCGCACCACAAAAACAGTCAGTGCTGTTCCAAGCAATGCATATATGAAAAGGGCAGCAACAAGCGCTTTTGAAATAGACCAAACCACAGCGCTGAAAGCAATCAGCGTAACAAACGATTCGCAAAAGAGCAGAAAGAAAGCAACCGAGTTAAATGCAAATGTTCCTGCATCTTCGGCAATTCTTTCATCCGGGTTATCTACACGAGCATCACCATTGATACGGTAATAGTTGCGCTTGCTCAGGTAGCGATCGATCAAATCTTGGGTGAGCCAATCTCGCCAATCCAATGAAAGCTTGTTTTTGAAATACTCTGAGAAAACTGCAATTGGTGTAGCGACTGCAGACACAATCACAAAGAGCATGATCGTTTGATAGAAGTTATGCGAATCTCGATCGCACAGTGCGGAAACAAAGGAGCCGTGCACTGTGTTCATAAGCACTCTCAATCCATTAGTTGAAATCATGAGAGTGAGGATGGCAAACAGCAATGCAAAGGCTGTCTTTTTGCGGCTAGAAACCCAGTACGGTTTTGCTAGCTTGAGCATCCGACGAAATAAAGCGAGATTTAACTGAGGCATTCTTTGATTCCGACGCCGCCGACCCTTAACCGAATCACAGGATCCTCTTTGTTTCTCAAAAAGAACCGCTACGATGAATTACCCAATTGGTTTCTCTCTAACACGCTAATGTAACTTGATTACTCTTGAAAAGGAATGCATGCGGTTATATCGTCTTAATATAGGTTCACCCCACTAAAGCGCTCTGACAGCCCGAAAAGGAAGTCCAGGAGATGCTTTTCCCGCATGACATTTAACAGAATTTTTTCAAACTTGTGAGTAGTCGGAACAGATAGTCCGAATATTCATGATCCCTTCCGGGGGGTTAGCTTTTGCCTTTTCGGCTTTCTCCTTATACTCCAATGCAGTTTGAGTAGGAGTGTTGATTGTGTCTAGACGTTCTTCTTTTGGGTCTTTCATTCTGAGTTTATTGACATTTTTTGCGATCGGATCGCCTGTTCTTGCTCAGTTATCACCAGGACTTGGTGCAGAAACAGCCGATGTAGCGGCTGTCGGTGCGCTCACCGGAAAACAGGCTAAGGGCGAGCTATTGATCACAGATAGCCTCTGGGGCAATTTGATTCTTGATCTCGCTTATCAACGCGATCCGCAATTAAGGAAATATGCAAAGGGCATGAACCTCATAAATATGGGCACCACGGCTGCTGTCACGGGTATTGCCGGCGGCACTCTCGCTCAAGGCATAATCGCTCTTTCCGTGCTGAATCCACCACCGCCTAAATCAGACAGCTACTTGCCCGGCGGTATTGGAACTGGTTTTGCAGGTCTTACTCTAGTTGCTTTCGGTGCCAGAACAGCCGCCAGTTACGTGCTTGCCCAAAAACTGCGAAACCGCCAACTTGCAATCAAACATAAAGTTGAATCGATCCTCAAACGCATCGAAGATTCACAAGGGGAAAATGCGGAAGCACACGCATCTCTCGTTGTCTTAATCGGTGAAAGAGCAGCGAATGAGTGGTTTCAATTGTGGCGATCAAGCAATGTGCTTGCAGTTCAAGCCAAGCCAGAAAACGTCTCTGATAAACCGGTCAACAAACCCACCGACATTGCAGTCGAAAGCAAGCCACAAAAAGTCTCAGTTGATCGTGCTGGAGATCGGGCCGTCAGACCTTCCGATGTGTTGATGGCGCACCAAATATAGTATCAATTCATAAAGGGCTGCAATTATGTCTATTCGCAAAAATTCTATAGTCTTCTTTATTCTCTTTATGTGTTTTGTCGCTAACCCACTTGCAGCGCTATCTTGCGCCACCTGTGGTTGTTCGGAGCTGTGCCCACTTGTGATGATGCGTGAGGGAGAGAACAGCCCGAAACACGGAATACTGACGGAAAGCATTTGGGGAAGCATAATTCTAAAAATGGCTTTTCAGCGCGATCCCCAGCTCCAAAAATTGCGAAAACATACAAGAACATTGGCTGCAATAACGGGAACATCAATTTCTGGTGCAGTCGGCGGCACTTTCACTC
Source organism: Actinomycetota bacterium (assembly GCA_903970355.1). Lineage (GTDB taxonomy): Bacteria > Cyanobacteriota > Vampirovibrionia > Obscuribacterales > Obscuribacteraceae > CAJCIF01. The sequence goes on along the minus strand of CAJCIF010000331.1, from coordinate 2,906 downwards.
AAAATATCGTGTCGTTAGGAACACTCAATCCACCCGATGGCCAATCCGACAGTTATCTGCCCGGCTCAATCGGTCTTGGGATGTCTGGGTTAGTCAATGTCGCTTTTGATGGCAGTTTATTCCTCAATTGGCGTCTTCGTCACAAAATGGTCGCCCGTCAAGAAGTCATTCAAGCGCGGGTGGAAACCATCCTTAAGCATCTTGAGTTTTCCGAAGCCAACTGTCCGGAAGCAAAACATGATCTTACTGAGCTGATTGGCGAGCGAGCTGCCCAAGATTGCATGAAGCTCTGGCATTCAAGTCATAACAGCGTGGCTTCGAAAGTCGATCAAAAGCAAGTTTCGGATGCTGGGAACCTCAGTCCAAAATTCGAAAATGTTTTGTCTCTAGCGGACGCATCGAATAGCGGTTCTTATGCATCTTTCGTGCCATAGAAGCGGCTTGTTGTCAATTATTGGATCGCGCCACTACCTGTAGTTGCACTGCTCAATTCTTACAGAACCAGGCAATCTCTTGACTACAACTAATTTCGTGTACCGGCAAAAACCAATGATAAAAAAGGCCGCTCCTGGTTGGAGCTGCTTAATTTTTCTGCCTTTAATAAAATTCGGGACCGACCGGGCTCGAACCGGCGACCTCCTGCGTGACAGGCAGGCGCTCTAACCAACTGAGCTACGATCCCTTGAAGCTTTGCAGTATAACATGCCCCGCTGCTCCCAAAATCCCACAACCTCCACACCGCTACAATTTGCAGCATTGCCAAACTGGTTTCATTTTCCCGTGTGAGAAATCCCGACAACTTTTGGGTACTTAGTTCTGGGGGGAAACAGAGGCGGTATAGGTTTGTGTCTGAAAACGACGTATCTATAAGAATAGGTGACCTGCTGGAAAAGGCCGGTCTCGTAACAACCGGTGACTTAACAGAAGCAGTAGCCGTATCTAAGCGGTTGAACATGCCAATTGGGCGTGTGCTAATTATGTCCGGCTGTGTTACAGAACGTCTTTTAAAGGCGGCAATCGAAGCACAGTCCATGGTGAGAGATAAACTCATCAGTTTGGATACTGCCATTGAATCCCTGGGCAAGGTTTCCACCAACAACATTTCTTTCCAAGAAGCGGTTCGAAAGACAGATCCAACTCACGTTGCTGGCTCTTCAACGAACAAGCTCGGCGAAATATTAATTGAGTTCGGTGTTATCGATCAGACCCAGTTGAAATCTGCTCTCGTGCGCAGCATCGAGACAGGCATGCAACTAGGCGCAACGCTTGTTTCTATGAATTACTTAGCCCCAACTCTTTTACCTGTTATTTTGCATCTTCAAGATCAGATTCGGAACTCGGTCATTACAAGAGCCGAAGCAAGGGCTGAATTTGAATCGGCCTTCGCTATGTATAAGAAGGCAAAAGATTCGTTCAAGCGGAACGCCGATGACAACGAACTGCAATCGCAGCAACAAGTTGCAGCAGCAGCAGCACAGCAGCAAGCGGCGCGCAATTATCATGCTGAATTCTTTAATCAGCAACAAGCTCCGGCAATGCCTTATCAACAAGCACAGCAACCTTACCCTCCTCAACAGCAGCCGTATCCGCAGCCCGGACAACCTTACCCCGGCATGCCTCCTGGCGCGATGCCGCCAAACTGGGCAAGCCAATTTCCTGGTTATCCACCACAGTGGGGCGGTTATCCGGTGCCCCCACCCCAACCTAATCCCTACATGCAACCGCCGAATGCCGGTTGGCCTGTACCATATCCTCCGGCGGATCCTAACGGTGCCTACACCCCGAGTGGTCCTATGCCACCGGTAGGATGGCCTGGTCAACAACAGATGCCACCAGGACAGCCACCGCAAGGGCAATACCCTCCACAGCAAATGCCGCCGCCGCAAGTTCCTCCTGCAAATCTACCTGCTCAGGTTCCCCCAGCCAATCCGGTTATTAACCAACAATCCATTGCATCGGCTACGATTTCGCTGCCACCGGGAGAAATTCAAGCGGCCAGCGTAGCAGAGGGTTTGATGCCACCTGCGGTATCACACCAACCTACTCCTTCCTTCGAAAAAGTAATTTCTCGGCAGCTCAAACAACAGCAGGGATCAGATCAACCGGCTGACGATGCTCGTCCGCAAACATCTGCCCAAACATTTGCCCAAACATTTGATGGTTCGGCAGCAAGTACGACTGGCGAAATAGCGCACACTTATTCAGAGACCGATACAGTGCCGGATTTACCTGTCATTCGCATGGTGAGCAAGGCATACCAAGACGCATTACTCCAGCAGCAACAATCGCAGACCGAAGCTCCTAAGCTAAGCAACGCTCCAGAAGCGTTGGAACGCAAAGAGAAAATTACTGATACAGCGCAAGATTTACCTGTTATCCGTTTCGAATCTCACCTTACCGAGCAAGGTGATTCTCAAACAGCTCCTGCAGATCTATCGGAAGCCGAAATCACACTCAGTGATTTCACTTTTGAAATTCCTGGATTCGGACAATCGCATAAAGCTCATACGGAGCCGGTTCACGCCCCCTCTTCTGAATCTATTCCGACTCCGGCCGCCGAAGCTATTCCGGCTCCAGCCGCTGAAACTATTCCGGCTCCCGCCGTCGAAGCTATTCCGACGCCAGCCACCCCAGCCTTTTCACCTTTCGATGTCGGCAATCAACTCGAAAGTCATTTCGGTGGACCGAATATTGAAGCACAGGAAATCACTTCGGAAATGCCTATGGGCCCGGTTCCACAAATCAAAGGGCGCAGAACATTCAGCGATTTGCCTTCTTCACAGCAACAAAATCCGTTTGCACAATCGGCGAACCCTTTTGCACCTCCTGCGCAAAACCAGTCTGTATCAGCATCTAAACCCAATCCATTGGCTCCTTCAAGCCCTCCGCCTCTCGAACAGGATCAA
>CAJCIF010000330.1 GCA_903970355.1 Actinomycetota bacterium | reverse complement strand
GGCGGATTGAGGTTTCGAGCCAGCTCGGCGTGGGCACTGAATTCCGGGTTGAATTGCCACTGTCAGCGGTGCTATCTCCGGTACCCACACATTTCGTCAATGAAAGTCATCTTTCAAGCAGCTCAGCTCCGGCTGTGCTTCTGGTCGATGACGACGAAATGATCCGAGAGGTGTTCGGTTGGAACATGGAGGACCTGGGCATTCTCTGCGTCGGTGTAGGAACGTGCGCTGAAGCACGCGATCGGGCAGGAGAGCGTCACTTCGACCTCATTCTGGTTGACGGCCTTTACGGCGCCGCCCAAGCGCTGATTCCGGAACTGCGTGCGATCGCAGAAAGGAAAGGCTATCGCCCGGGCATCATCGGTTTCAGTGGCCGGGATTCCCTCGGTGTTGAACTTGATGGCGTGCTTCCGAAACCGGCGTCGGCAATGCAAATACTGCCTTTGCTTCAGCGATTCGGTGTTGATACCTCAAGACTCGCTGCCGCGTAGGGCATTTGGAGCGACAGGTTCTGTCAGGGATTCTATCTCTGGCGGGACCTGTCCGCTTCCTTTTTATGTTGTTATACTCATTTATATAGTATCTTAAGAACAAGGAAAAGCAGTCCGTTTCAGCGATGTATTTAGATCGCTGAGCAAGACTGTTTCCCCTGGTGTCACGCCACTTCCGCAAGCGTGGTCGGATGATCGAAAACAGATTGCCCCCGCAACTTCGAGAGGACAAAGGATTGTGCGATGTAGATCATTAGCGAGTCTCCACTGGTCAATGCCTCCTTAAGAACTTCAAGAACCATCAAAACTTCATTGGTTGTTTTCGCTACGTGTATAACGGCGGCGAGGCGCACCCGGGGTGAAACGGTGGGGCGCGCCAGGATTTGCTGGGCACATTTGTCGGCGCCTTCCAACTCGCCTTGTGAAAGGGCGAGCATGGCTGCAGCGGCGACATACTCATCCATGGGCATTTGGGTTGCACCGACAAGTTCCTGCAAGAAAGGTCGGTCGCGCTGGCAGACAACGGCAAAAATTGTACCGAGGTAAACGCTGCCACCAACGGACGATTTCAAGGCAACAAGAAGCGGCCAGGCATTCTGCGTATTTGCAAGCAGTTTAGCCAAAGCCGGACCATGCTCAGTCGGAACGCGATCAAAAGCTTTGACGAGAATAGCCACGCGGTCGTCTACCCTTTCTGCATAGTAATCGCGTTCTTGCTGTATTTCTTTTGACTTTGCATAAATTGCAGCAAGGAGTGTTATGGCAATTCCGATTACTTCCACTCTCCCCTCCGGCTTGCAAGCGATTTCAAAAAGCGGATCGACGGCACGGAAGTCCAATTCTTCGACCACAAATTTGGTGGCATCGGCAGTGGCATCCGCGCTCGCCCCCACCATGGCCGAAACAATGTAGGGCAAGAAAGTGATCGTTGCATTGAATTTGGGATTGAAGATACTCCGGGCAATAGCAATACGAACATGCAGGCTATCATCCAATCCGTTGAGCGCTTCCATTGCTCGCATCGTCAAAAACGAGCAGTTGACTAACAAAATGGCGCGTACTTTTTCGTCCTTTCCAGTTGTGGCGATGACGGTGATTAAAGCGCGTTGGGGATCCTGGCTCTTCTTAGTCAACGGAACATGAGCCAGTACTTGAGCAGCACTAGGGCGATCTGACGGTGTCGGAGATTCGCACCGCTTAGCGATTCGATCGAATCTATCAATATTAGGCTCGGTCAACTCACCCAGTTTAGGTGCAATCTGCTCACATCTTTCCGGATGCCCAAAAAGCATGCGCTCCAGAATGTCGGCGAGATCTTCGGAGGCGAGACTTATGCCGATCAAAAGATTGAACATGGGCTCCGGGACTTCGTTTTGATTTTGGGACCACATGTCGATCCGATCTGCGATCAACTTGCCCAAATTGCCCTGCTTTGCCAGTTGTGTGAGCACATCGAAAAACAACGGCCGAGGACCATTGTTTTCGATTGCCGAAAATAGCGGTTCGATCGCCGCCCTTCCAGAACGAACCGTTCTCTCGATGAAGTTTTGTCCTTCTTCGGTGAAAGCTGATTCGTCGCGCGGCCAATATCGCATCCCGCTTATATCCTGTCTGACACCCTCTTCCTGTACTGCCAGATCCCAGTTTCTGATTGGTGTCACTACAAACTCCGCAAAGAATTCCTTGAAAAACCTAAGCACGTTATTTCCTCACTTTTCTGCTGCCATAGCAGCTGGTTAATTGGTTGATAGAACTCGACATGGCATCGCCATGCCTTTCAATTTCGTGTGACCGAGAGGCAAAATCTATCTTCGCGTTTTGCGAATGCGGTGTGTTGCAATCGTAAGAGCAATGACTAAAAAACTATGGCAACTATCTCTTATTCAAAAAACGAAGTGGTGCTTGCAGAATAGTGGCTATTGGCGTTGTCAACAAATGCCTCAGCGCCGTAACTCTAAATCACTTGACCAAACACGGTTGGCTCGTATGCAAACGGATCGGCTGCACACTAAAGAATCGGTTCGAAAACATATTTTTAGCTGATTAGCTTCTACTCAGCATCGTCCAACTCGGTGGTATCACTTACTGACGTCGCGAGCTCCGCAACCCAAGCCGGTTGAAAACAGCTCTCATGTTGAGCAAAATTCCTCACTGTCATAACTGCTGTCTTAGTTCAGATGGCTTTGCTCCAGGGCTTCGCATCATATTGGCAACTAATAAGCTTCGTAAACCTCGCACATGAGTAATCAATATTCGATTGCTAAGGTGGGGAACGCTTTCTTTTTTTCTAGGTTTAGGTCGCAAAAAGTCCACCACATCTCACTCGTAATCGCTTGCAATATCGAACGAGAGTTCTTCGATTTGGTGGTGTCCGAAATGACTCGGGCTGTGACTTTGCCGGAAAGAGAGCGAAACCCAGGAGGTGCTCAATGAGCTCATTAGCAGTATTAGACGAATCACTTGTAGAAGCGCTCACTACTTCTCACGGTCCATTTCTCGCGCTCGTGTCCCAAAAGCGCGCGGGAGACGACGATCCGATCAGAACTGTCTTTCGGTGGGATCATACAAACCCAACCGTCTCCGCCTTTTTGCTCCGGCAACTTGAGGCTGAGAAAGCGGATTACCCGTACGTGCCCGATCAAGGCTGGTCTCCGCTCGTGCCATTCCCCGACTATGAACCTGGTCCTGACTCGCCGACAGCACATGCAGCGTTCGTTGCCTTCACCGGTACTGAACTAAGCGGAGTTGTAGCGGTTTTGCCACACGACCCGGTCAAAGCAATCGATCCAGATATCCCCGAAAGTATCGTGGGACAGTATGGACCGTTCATCTCTGGTCTTCCCGACACAGATGAGCACAACCCAGCCGCCGCAGTGGTCGATCTCGCTCAAGCAGCTCGCGCCTTCATCTTCACAGAATTGAACAGTGAATACGCGGACTTACTCACGGGCCCGCCCGCAGAAGGTCTCGATAAACTTCTCGGCGCGGCCTTCGCAATCGAAGAAGAATTCACTTACAACGGACGCCCTGTTGTTATAGCAACCTTCCGGCCAGGCTGCGACGACGAACAGACTACCGAAGCGTAATTCAACAACTTTGCTCGCACGAGGGAGCGAGCCTTTCGGGAACGGGACAATTCGGAGGACATTCATGGTGGGTTAGACGCTCCTAACCCATAGATGAATGAGTTCCGATTGCTCCGTTCCCCTTTTTTGCTATTATTACTATCTTTTATAATATATCCTTTTCTTTTAAAAACGAGCCTGTCCGGCACCTCCGTGAAAAGGGCCGGACAAGCTCAATCAACATGCGGCGAGTGCATGTTGCTAAAGAGACGTTTCACACGCCTCTGAAAGAGGGAGCATCCTCTTTAAACCCCTAATATCAATGAAGACAGAACACGATAAAGATAAAGTCTATGAGAAAAAGTCGAAGTCGAACCACAGCGAAGCGCAGCCATTGCTCCTCGCAATGGCGGAGCGTAGCGTGGATAACGCGCGGAGAAGCAGTGAAACTGCTTCGGAGCGCCTAAATGTAGAACAAAAGTCGAACCACAGCGAAGCGCAGCCGTTGCGAGGAGCAATGGCGGAGCGCAGCGTGGATACGCGCGGAGAAGCAGTGCAACTGCTTCGGAGCGCTTAAATGTAGAACCACAGCGCGGAAATAGACATACCGCCGGAAGTGCCATTCCGGCGGTAAATTGGGGCGGGAATTGACTGACTTTGAGTCAAGTTACGGCTCAGGCACAAACTACATCAGTCGAACTTTGTGAATCGGAAGTACCTACAACCTGCCCTACGCTTCGGCTAATTTACGGAGCACCATTGAACTTGCGTACTCCGCACCGGGAGCGGTGCCCGGATTCTTTGACCGTCGTCGTGAGGGGTTAGAGTGATCACCTACGTTAAGATCCGCAGGCGCCAAGTTGATGAAGAAAGCCGGTCCAGTAAATGCTGCTCTGGTGCCGGCATGTAAGTCGAACAAACTACAACCCGGACCTTTCAACGGACTGACATCGGGATTGCCGTTGCGGCCGAGTACCAAAGTTGCGATGAGGCCAGGCTTGGTAACAACTGCTGCCGGGCTCCTCATAGATTCGATCATGAACACTCTCCTAACTCACAGGGGAACTGTTGAACACGGAGCACACCCCCTGGATATGCGTCCGTAAGCGTTTATTTATTAGGAATACCCTGGCTCAAATGCGAGTCATGCAGGGCTCGATTCAAGCCAGGGTATCCAACTACGAACAACCTTTGTTGTGTGCTCCTTTCTCGAATACGGCTAGTTGTCTTTACGGCTTGTTTTCCATTTGGACGCGGGCCATTCCTAACGAGTTAGTGCTCCGTTGGTTGACAGAGTCAACGTTGTTTGAGGAGGAATCATCGTATGGAATGGAGTTTTTTGCGGAAACGTGCCGGATTCGGAAATGTATAAAGATGGATGAAATCTATTAATCTGGCTGGCCACAAGCCAAGTTTTTGAGAACAAAATGATCACGAAGCAACAGAATACGGAGAATCGCCTGGGAAGCGAGGTTCGAACAATTTTCCTTACACAGATTCTGATAACCTCTGCTTTCTTTAGCAGAAACTATGGAATAAGTGATTGCGCACCTGACAGTGGATCGTATTGCTGTAAAAATCTGGACGATAAACCCAAAACCGTTATGCGGTTCGCACTAGGCAGTTAAGTTGTTCCGCTAGCTCTCTTATCTTGCCAGGCAACTCGGGGTATGTGCGTTTGCTATTCGTCTTACTGTCTGAAACTTCTTGAACAATTCGGCCAAGCCCAGCCAGAATTTGTTCCGGCACATCGTAATCCACTGTAATTTCTGTGCCGTCGTAACTGTTGTTTTCCAATTCATCAGCTATCAACTGCAATTCTCCTGCACCGGTTTTCATGCATGTTTGCGTTTGCTCGGTGCATCCTGCCATTTCCAATGTGTGAACTATTCTTCCGACAACATTTATTGCCTTTTTTACAGCAGCTTCTTCTTTATTCATTTGAAGTTCCAGTTTCAATTTGGAGTACTTTTAGCAAGCCGAATAGAATCAATCCTGCTCCAATTATTCCCTGCCATGAAAAAAATTCTCCAAACAAAAAAAATGCCAGAACAGCTGCGGCAATTGGCTCTGCAAGCGTGGAAATAGCCACCGTGTTAGCTGAAAACCAATTCAATGAAGCATTAATTCCTGTATGTCCGATTAATTGAGAAACAACTGCCATCCCTAAAATCCCTGCCCAAGTAATCTGATCCGGAGCGGGTAGGGATTGGTGTTGGCACACGGCCGCCACCCATAAACTTATGGCAGCCCAACTATACGTTCGGGTTATTGCTTCAAGAGTGCCTATTTTTTTTAGCATGGGCTTTACAACCATAAGATAGGTCGCCAGTGCAACTGCACCAGTTACTGCAAGCAGACAACCAAACCATTCTCGGCCTGGAACGGAAGCTGCTGCGCTTTGGCCCGTGTTCATGAGCACAACTCCAACCACTAGCACGAAAGATGCGTACCAGAATGAGGTCGGCATTCTCTTTCGTTCGATCAAAACAGCATGCAAAGCTGTCCAAACTGGCGTTGTACTAACAAGCAATGTCGATATGGCCACAGTTGTAAAACGCAGTGATTCTATCCATGTTGCAAAGTGAATAGCGAGACAAGTTCCGGCAAAGGCAAAACTCAACTCTTCCGCACGTGTTGTTTTGGCGCGTGATTTTTTAAAGACCTGCACTACCAATAGTGGCACTGCCGCTATCGTCAATCGCAAAGCCGAAATCATTGTTGCCTCAGCTCCGTGCAGAGCGTAT